>JBFYLN010000001.1:0-8600 GCA_041305425.1 Microcaldota archaeon
CGGCACACATCACTCTCTCTATCTGTTATTAAAGCGAGGGATAATGGAAGTTGGGAGAATTTATAAAGGTAACGCTCGGTGAGCGGGAGTTGCGTTTCGGATGTCTGGTTACCGGTGTACGGTTTGGCTGA
Organism: Microcaldota archaeon; assembly: GCA_041305425.1. Classification (GTDB taxonomy): domain Archaea; phylum Micrarchaeota; class Micrarchaeia; order Anstonellales; family Bilamarchaeaceae; genus CAILMQ01. The sequence continues at coordinate 132 of JBFYLN010000001.1, forward strand.
TCCGCGTATCGTTGCCGGTGTTTGGATTCGGGCATTTATTTGTCAGTTTTGTCTTTAGCGTTTTTTCTCCTGCGCGCATGAAAATCCGTTCGTCAATTTTTTTAGTTGTTCAAAACCCATTTTGCGCATTCCATTCCCAAATTGGACAATTTGGGACAATCGAAATCGCTCGGCGGTTTCGGTGCGCAATGTTCGGTCCGCCGAACATTGCCGAGTTGGCGACCGAAAGTTCGGGCGCCTTGATATTTTGTAACGTGCGAATCACAGGACTGTATCACTTCATTGATTATCTTATCTTTTACAAGGAACTTTTTTGAAGCAGCAGCCATATTATCGCCATAGATCAAGAAAATAGAACTTTGGGCCCACCCAGGATCGAACTGGGGATCTTCGCTGTTCCTCGAAAAAACACCATGCGTTTCTTCTTGTAAGAGCGACGTCTTAACCACTGGACTATAGGCCCTATATTCTATATTGTAAAATAAGATATAAAAAAGAATAAGAAAAGAAACCGCTTCACAAATTATAGTATCTTTCCAACTCATATCCGGAAAGCGCCTTCCTCTCGCTCCTATACTCATCAAGTTTCATGTCAAGATAATCTCCAAGGAGTTCAGAGGGGACAATCCCCTTGATGAACTTGTTGTCTGATTCGAGCGCTTCCATTGATCCATAAAGTGTGTTCGGCAACGCCTTGTATGTTCGTTTCTTCTTTTCGGATTCAATTGGCTCCCCTGGTTCTATCTTGGATTTGATCCCATCTAACCCAGCCGCAACAACGACTGATAATGCGATATGCGGGTTGATCGATGGGTCTGCGCCAGTATATATGATCCGTTTCGATTCCTTGATGTTCTTCTTGTATATCGGCACCTGAACAAGAGCATTAGGTGAAGTTGAGCTCCATCCGACTGTCGGCGTGTCTGCCGCAAGCCTGCGATACGAATTCGGAGTTGGTGCAGTGAAAAGCGTCAATGCTGCCGAGTGCTCAAGCAAACCGCCGATAAAGTAATATCCTGCCTGCGACAATTGCGCATAATCATCTTTTCCATCGTAGAAAAGGTTGTTGTCAGCTGCTTTCCAAAGGCTGACTGCAATATCGAGTTCATTCCCTTTCTCACCTTCAATCGGATATGGCATGAATGTCGATGATGCATTTACGGCTGTCGCGAGATTTCTTACGACGAACTTGAGCGTTGAAATCCCATCAGCAGCATTTTTCAGCGAGCGCTCATTCATCTCAAATAACTGTTGCGCTGTAGCTGACCTTCCATGCATGTGCGCATCCACGCTCATCCCAAAGCTGTCTTCAAGCGTTTCACAGATCTGCGTCCTTGCCGAATACATGCTATCGTATGGCTGGCTGACCCACGCGCCTTTGTTTATTGATGAAAGCGGTGAAGGGCCCCATTTTGCTTCACGCGAATCGAGCACTGTGCCGGTTCCTCTTCCAGGAGCAGTCCTATCTGTTGTGACTGTATCAAAAATATAACACTCGACTTTTGATCCAATTTTGCATGTTTTTACGCCGGCCGCTTCAAGGTTTGTTTCCATGCGCTCAGCGACATACCTCCCATCTTTGAGGTATCTTTCGCCAGTAGCTGAAACCGTTATATCATTTATCAATCTAATTGTATTCGGTTCCCACGGAAGCCTTGCCATTGTATCTGGATCTGGAAGCAATGCAAGCTCTCCCTGAGGTGACTTGCCAAAAACTTCTTTAAGATCACCAACATGAATTCCTTTTCCGAATGCTTCTTCAGAAATTTTTCTGTTCGAAACAGTTGTCTTATGAAGCATTCCGCTTATGTCAAAGAACTGAAAATCGACCCATCTAATCTCGTTTGTTGCGATATATTTTAGCACATCGTCTATAGCTGACAAAATACCACCTGTTACTGATGAAAGACGAATAGTAATAAATACCTATCGCCACGAGGCTCGATTCCGATATCGGTAATTCTTTTATCCGTTCAGAATGAAATTGAAAAGCTACAATCCACAAAATTAAAAATAAACCTATATCATCATATTCATCATGGAAATCCACGTTGATTTGTTTGGTTGCAAGGATAGTGAGGGTGTATTGTTACGGTTTGGAGAAATCCTGCAGTTTGGTGGGTCAAAAGGGAATATTCAAGCAAAATCAGGTGTCAAAGGTATTGGTTGGGGGATCAATTGGGATGCATTTAACGATTGTCTCCGAGATTTGGAAGTTGGCGGAATTTGGGGGTCTGCTACGAAAATTGAATTTCCATTGAAATTATTAATTCATAATCATATTAATTTTTCAAAGTCAGATCCAAAAGGATTCAGCATCTTAAAGGAGATTCTTGAAGCGCATCAAGTGGAATACAAAAAAAATAGAAAATCTTTACAAGTAGTATTTCTATAACTGCAATTTTTTGAATTAAGTTTTCTGAATTAAGTTTAACTATCCATGATTTAAGAAAAGAGTTTAAACGATTCCCATGCTAATTGGGTCTTATGCTTTTTGGAACATCGGGGATCAGAGGGCTTTATGGCAAAGAAGTCAACGAAGAGCTAGCGATGAAAGTCGCGAATATATTTGCCGAATCAGACGTAGTTGTCGGAAGGGACACGCGGCAGACTGGAAGTTCGCTAACCGAAGCAGTCATTTCTGGCGTATTGTCACGAGGAAAAAATGCAATCTCACTCGGAATCGTCCCAACGCCAACACTCGCTCTTGCGACGAGAAAATACAAATGCAATGGGATAATGATTACTGCATCGCACAACCCGCCTGAATATAATGGGCTTAAACTTTTTACAAACGGGAAGGAGATATCGAAGGCAAGGGAAAAAGAAATCGAGGATGCATTTTCAAGAATGGCTAAGTTGGTGCAGGCGGATTGGAACAAGGTCGGCAAAACTTTAAGCAATGATTCGATACTCGATGAGCACAAGAAATTAATTCTATCTCTAGTTGATTCCTCTTCAATCGCAAAGCGAAAACCAAAGGTTGTAATCGATTCGAACGGCGCGGGTGCAGTGTTGACTCCATTGCTGCTAAAAGATCTCGGCTGCGAAGTAATTAGCATAAACGATTCTCTTTCCGGATTCAGCCGATCATCCGAACCAAACGAAGCCAACCTGAAACAGCTTTGCGAAACAGTAAAAAAAACAGGTGCGGATTTGGGCTTAGGCCATGATGGCGATGCGGATCGGGTGGTTGCGGTTGATGAAAACGGAAACGTTCTCCCCCTGGACATCCAGCTGGCCTTGATGTGCGTACATGAATTACACCACTCGAAAAATAAGGCTGTCATATCCACGATGGAAGCGTCCCTTTGCGTTCGGGAAGCAGTTGAATCTGTCGGAGGCTCGATTGAAATCACGCCGGTAGGTTCGCTTTATGTTATGGAAGCGCTCGAGCGGAACGGTGCGTTGTTCGGTGGCGAGCCGTGCGGTGAATATATTTTTGAAAAAGGGATCCATTGCCCTGATGGGCCTTTGGCAGCAGCGAAAATAGTCGAGTTGTTTGTGAAAAATGGAAAGCTAAGCCTTCAAGCAGCCAAGTTCAGGCAATATCCGATGGCAAGGGAAAAATTCAAGAGCGAAAAAAAATATTCGGTAGTTGAAGCCTTGAAAGCAGAAATTAATATTCCTGGTAAACGAAATGAAGAAGACGGGCTTCGAATTGACGAAGATGACGGTTGGTTCCTGATCCGTGCCTCTGGGACAGAGCCGATAATTCGGCTGACAATGGAATATAAAAATATCCAAAAATTAGACAAAAGGAAAAATGAGCTCTCATTGCTGATTGAAAAATCCATCAAGATAAAACTTACATGATGCCTTCGATCATAACCGAACATAAGAATATTGCAGATTGGATCTGTTCTATTGATTCCTTTGTCCATCCTGTTTTGAATTCTTTGCGGTTAAGCGCATGGATAATTGCTGTTGCGGTTTTCTTAATTTCTTTATCATCGCTCATCACCAATACATCTACCAAAGGTTCAATAGATTTTTCTCCAAAACTGCCTAATACAAGCACTGCTTCTTTCCTTATGGCCTGATGCTCGCTTTTATCAAGTGCGATTGATTTGAAATAAGGGATTTCTTTGCCGTCCTTGCTTCTTGCCAAATCCCTAATCGCTGTTATCCTCTGATGTTTCGACATTACCATGTTCATATTCCTCTCTGGCTCCCCTTATACTATATGAAAAAAGAAAGATTAAAAACTTATGTAACTGGATTTGTGACGCTATTGACCGGGCTTCGGAAACCCAAAACCCGAAACAATAAACGGATCAGGGTAACCGAAAACGATCAGCAGATCAGCTAATCCATATCTCCCATTCCACCTGGCATTCCGCCTGGAGGCATTCCACCACCGCTCTTGCCTCTTGAACTGATGATATCATCAATCCGAAGAACAAGGCGTGCGGTTTCGGTTGCTGAACTAATTGCCTGTTTCTTGACACGCGCTGGCTCGAATATTCCCTTGGCCCTCAAGTCGTCGACTTTTCCAGCCATGACATCAACACCAAATGAAACCCCATCATCCTTCTTGTGCTTGTTCTTCAGGGCAACAAGCGTGTCGATCGGGTCCATACCTGCATTCTCTGCCAACGTCCTCGGGATCGATTCGAGTGCTTCTGCAAATGCTGTGATCGCTAATTGCTCCCTTCCGCCAATCTCAGTCGCATAAGCGCCAAGCTCTTTTGCGAGTTCCATTTCAATCGAACCGCCGCCAACGACATATTTGCCATCGACAAGCGCTGCGGATACTGCGCCGCGTGCATCTACGACTGCGCGCTCTACTTCAGAAACAACGTGGTCAGTTCCTCCGCGTACTAGGATTGTCACAGATTTCGGGTGCTTGCACTTCTCAGCGAAAACCATTGATTCTCCTGCGACCTTTCTTTCTTCAACAAGGCCTGCAAAACCAAGGTCTTCAGCTTTCATATCTTCAAGCGATGATGCGATCTTAGCGCCGGTTGCGCGTGCGAGCTTTTCCATATCGGATTTCTTCACCCTGCGGACTGCAACGATTCCTTTCTTTGCAAGGTAGTGCTGTGCAACATCGTCAATGCCCTTTTGGCAGAAAATGACATTCGCGCCGGATTTCTCGACCTTTTCAACCATGTCTTTGAGCATTTTCTCTTCCTGTTTGAGGAAGGACTCCATCTGGTCTGGCGAGGTGATTTCGATTTTTGCATCGACTTCTGTTTTTTCGATCTCCAATGCAGAGTCGATCAAAGCGATCTTCGCGTCCTTTACGGATTTTGGCATTCCTGCGTGGACAATTTCCTTGTCAACAAGCACACCATGGATCAATGATGTGTCCATGACTTCTCCGCCTGCTTTCTTCTCCAGCTTGATCAATTCGTTGTCAACCACGATCTTGCCGTTCTTCTCTTCAGATACCATTGAAACTGCGCTCACGACCATATCAGAGATCTTCTTCTTTTCATCATCTGATCCGATTCCTTTTGATCCCATTGCGACAAGCGCAACTTTATTGAGTATTTCTGTATCTTTTGGTGTGACGTTTTCAGAGATTCTTGCGAGTGCTTGTTCAGCCTTTTTTGCTGCAAGCTCATACCCTTTAATTATTACTGTTGGGTGGATGTTCTGGTCAAGGAGGTCCCCTGCTTTCTTGAACAAGTAACCTGCGATAACTACTGAAGTTGTTGTTCCATCTCCGACTTCCTTATCCTGCGTTTTAGCTATCTCCACCATGAGCTTTGCTGCCGGGTGGTCGACGTTCATCTCTTCGAGGATTGTTGCGCCATCATTTGTGATGACAATATCTCCCAAATCCGATACAAGCATCTTGTCCATACCTTTTGGACCAAGCGTTGTCTTTACGATATTTGCAACTGCATACCCGATTGCGATATTCACTCGCATTGCATCGCGTCCGATGATCCGTTGCGATCCTTCAGGTAACACTACCATATTCTCTCCACTCATTTGTTTTGCCATAGATTTACACCTCTATCATTTAACATTTTATTCATGTTAGTTCGTATTAATTCTCCCCTTTTTATCTAAACCAAAATTTGATTCAACTAATTTCTAAATCTATTATTGTCAAAAAAGTTTTTAAAAGGTGTAGTTCGAACTTACATATGGCTAATAATGAAACTGTAAAGCCCTTACGTATCGTTTTTGCGATCGCATTTGCTTCTCTTATATATTTTCTACAATTCCCGATAAGCGATAAAGCGCATATGGTCATGGCGATAACCGCGTTCACCGGTTTCCTTTGGTTCACTGAAGCGCTTCCGTTGTATGTGACTGCACTGCTGTCTACCTTGCTAGTGATTCAGTTTGCCGGCATTCCCCCTAAAGATGCTTTCGGTCAGTATTTCGCTCCGACGATTGTTTTGTTTTTTGGCGGATTCATGATCGCTCGGTCAATGGAAAAGCACGGGCTTGAGAAACAGATTGCCCATCTGCTAATGTCCCGGATCGGCGATTCCCCTACGATTTTCATTCTCGGCCTCATGGTTGTCACCGCATTCCTTTCATTTTGGATATCGAATACCGCTTCAGCTGCGATAATGATCCCAATCGGCCTTTTTGCGATCAAAGGCGCCAAAATCAATCCAAAAAAATCCGATTTTGCAAAAGCGATCGTATTGGGGATCGCGTTTTCCGCCACAATCGGCGGAATCGGGACGATTGTAGGCACTCCGCCAAATGGGATTACTGTTGCTGACCTTGCCCAAAGCGGGATCAATGTGACTTTTCTTGAATGGATGTATTATGGCATGCCCTTTGTCATATTGTTTTTACCGATAGCATGGTTCATACTTATCCATGTCTTTAAGCCTGAGATCAAGAAGATAAATACTGAGAGCAAAATAGGAAAATGGACGTTGGAGCATAAGCTGATTCTTTTTGTCGGGGCATTGACAATCCTTGCATGGATTACTTCTTTTGCGCATGGTGTTGCAGATGCGTCTGTTTCCATAAGTGCGGTTGTAGCGCTTTACGCTTTAGGGCTTTTAAAAACCGAAGATGCTTCGAAAATCGAATGGTCCGCGCTTCTGCTTTTCGGGGGCGGGCTGGCACTTGGCTCAGCCATCGATTCCACAGGCTTGGGCACTTATCTTGGAAGCCTGCTCGGGGTAGTCGTAGCTGGGCAGCCTACATTTATTGTGTTCATAATGGTTGCAGTGTTTGCCGTCATTATGACCTTGAGTGCATCGAACACTGCGACTGCGGCATTGCTCATTCCCATTGTAATCCCAATTGCCAAACTTATCGGCGTAGGTTTGCGCCCGCTTGCAATTGTTGCTGGGATGGGAACATCGTTGGATTTCCTTGTCCCGGTTGGCACTCCGCCATCGACCATCGCATATTCCACTGGTTATGTCACAGTTGCAGATATGTTCAAAGCAGGGATTCTGATCACGATTTGCGGGATTCTTTTGCTTGCGTTTTTGGCGTGGCTGTATTGGTGAAAAATGGCGATATACTTTAAAGTTCATTCCTCTATTTTTTCTGCCCCAATAATTTTATCATTCCAGTAATGTCGGTGAACACGACTCTGCATCCATCCACAACCATTTCCCCAGGTGTTCCATCATAATAAAGGACGATTGCACGTTTTGGCTTGTAGGCGCTTATAAAAGTCCTCAAGCCACGCTCTACTTTTGAAGGATCGGCTGTTAATTTAACTTCAATAGGGAGTATCTCTTCATCTTTTTCAGCTATGAAGTCGACTTCAAGCCCGCTTTTCATCTGCCAGTATTTTAAGGTAAAATCAAGTTTGAGGAGTTCGCAAAATACATAATTCTCGAACAGTTTCCCTTCATTTTCGAGTGTCAGGGGGAAGTGCTTTATAATCGAATTTCGTAGGCCGGTGTCGAAAAAATAAACTTTCGGCTGTTTTGTGATTTCATTCAGCTTGTTTGAATGGAATGGCTCGACCCTTGCCAAAAGGTAGCTTTTTTCCATCGCATCAAGATATTTTTTTATTGTCTTGAATGAAAGTTTCATGTCACTGGCCGCCCTATCATACACGATGATATTGCCAATCGAATGCGCAAGATAGCGGCAAAACGTTTCGAGGGAATTTATATCCTGAATTGAAAATACTTTTGCCATGTCTTTGAGGACCATTGTCTCATACAAATCTTTCAGGAGAATCGTTTTTATCTCGCTTCCTTCTGCCAATGCGGGCTTTGGATACCCTCCGTAAACAACATGTTCCCATACGATCCTTTTCAATATTTGGGGGGTATACTCCAACTGGTTTTTCGCCCTCATGAATTCGTTTAACGAAAAGGGATAAAGCCTTATGATCGAAACCCTTCCTACGAGCCATGAAAGCACTTCCTTGCTGAGCATCACCTGCGAAGAGGATGTAAGCCAGATTTTTCTTCCTTTGTCGCATAGGTATTTCAATTTTCTTCCCGAATCTTTTCCGTATTGGACCTCATCCAAAACCGCAAGGTCATACCCTTCTATGAACTGGTTCTCGAA
>JBFYLN010000002.1:0-5472 GCA_041305425.1 Microcaldota archaeon
GTCGTGCTGGATGAAGCAGACCGCATGCTCGATATCGGATTCAAGCCGGATATTGATAAGATACTTGACCTTGTGAATCCAGAAAGAAAGACATACCTTTTTTCAGCGACAATTGACAATCGGATCAAGGGAATGTCGCGCGTATATATGCATGACCCGGAAACAGTCGAGGTCGGAGATATTGGAAAAGTGCAGGAAATCGCTGAACATGTGATCCATGTGAGCAGGGCGGAGAAACTTCCAAAGTTGCATGAGATCATCCAACAGGATCCGAATTCAAGAGCAATAGTTTTTGTCCGCTCAAAGCATTCGGTGGAATTTGTCTGCAGGAAATTACGGATAAATGGAATATCTGCAGATTACCTTCATGGCGGGAAGTCGCAAAGCCAAAGAGAGCGGGCAATCCGAGAATTTAAGCAGGGAAGGTTCAATATTTTAATTGCAACTGATGTAGCGGCACGGGGGCTCCATATCGACGATGTGAACCATGTCATCAATTATGATGAGGCTGACTGTGCGGATACGCATACGCATCGGATCGGGAGAACGGGCAGGATGGGAAAAGCTGGAAAAGCAACAACATTGATTGAAACCGACCCGCTTCCGAGAAAACCGCACTCTGGGAAGAATAGGAATAGGTTTTCCGGGCAGAGCCAGCATGCACATAGCCAAAACAGGCATAGCAGCAATAGCAGGCCAAGGCAGGGTTTTAGCGAGCGGCCGAGCACGAAACGAAGACAACCAAGAAGAAGATAGCACTCACATTTCAGACATCAAAGCCTGCTTCGCGGAGCGCTGCGCGATAGCCGCCTTTTCCATCTGAGTAGTAAGGCAGTAGACCACGCAAACCATTTTCCTGGAAATCTTTAACCCCAATATCCTGCGGATTCTTGCCAAGCTTCCAAACCAGCCATCTTGTTGCACTTATGCAGTTATTCGCATCCTGGTAGAACTTGATTGGTGCATTGGCAAGCTGCCATGGATAGAGCAATTCATCGCTAAAAATGCCTTTCTTTGAATGCATGCTGACCTCTTTTTTGGAAAACGCATATCCTGCATCAACAAGCAAGGAATAGAGTGAACACGTATTAACAAGCTTTAGCAATCCAGCTGCACGAAAATGCTGCCACATGACTTCATACGGGCTTAGGCCATATTTGTCCAGAACGAAATTCATTGCAGCTGCACGGTTTTCCCTTGATTTCCAGAGATGCCTGACACCGTATCTCATATCCCATGGCATAATTCCCCAATTTGGATAGGCTTCTGACACTGCCTTGTAAGGAGAATTGTCATGGTATGACATCACAAGGCCAAGGCCGTTCTTGCGGAAATTATCGAAACTGACATGAGTTGCCATCTCGCGGGTCGATATTCCTTTCTCTTTTGCGAGCCTACGGATAAGCTTCCTGGTTTCTTTTCTTCTTATTTCCTCTTTTGAAAAATCGAGATCCTTGGAAGTGTAAATTACTGGCCCGGGTTTGAGATTTCTTCTTGGTTTCCTCTTTGAATTTGGTTTTATAATTTTAAGTTGTGGCATTTTTCTTTTCGGTCTTTCCTTGGGCTTCCCCATGATCTGCTCGACCATCTCTTTTGCGAGCTTCCTATAGAAGAGGGTCTCAGTTTTGGAATCAGCTTCGATTGTGACTTTTACCTGGTATTTTACGCGCCTTGGCATGTTACATATTATGGAACAATATATTTATAAAAGATGTTATAGATGATTAAAATATATAGTAAATAAAAAATTATGCTGCAATTTAGGCGTATACAAAGGATTTTAAGCCACGTCTACAAAGTTGAATCCAGGGTGATCTCATGAAAGGATTTGACATAAATTTGGAGAAAGAGACGAAAAAGAATTCTGATTTCCGCCGCGTACTCTATACTGGCAAGAACAGCCAATTAGTTCTCATGTGCCTAGCACCAGGAGAAGAAATAGGAATGGAAGTGCACGGGCACCTAGACCAGTTCTTCAGGTTTGAAGAAGGGGAAGGGAAAGTTGTTATTGACGGAATCGACCACCCGGTGAAGGACGGGTCCGGAGTGATCGTTCCTGCTGGAGCAAAACACAACGTAGTCAACACATCAAAGCGCGCGAAACTCAAATTGTATACGATCTATTCCCCGCCCGAGCATATAGACAAAACAATCAGGCACACGAAAGCGGATGCTGAGGCAGAGCCGGAAGAGTTTGATGGGAAGACGACGGAATAAGGTTAAAAAAAAGAATAATTTTTTTTCTTTATTTCAGAGGGATCGCGCTTGGCAAGATCCGGGCAATCCCATATTTCTTCAGTATAAGGTCCGCGCTGATCCTTCCCGATTCATAGATAGTGGGCAATCCGCTGCCAGGGTGCGTACCACCGCCAACAAGAAAACAGTTTTCAAGCTCTTCGAATTTGTTGTGAGGCCGGAAATAAAGCATCTGGCTAAGGTTATGGGCAAGATTGAATGTCGCGCCAATATAGACATTATAATTCTGTTCCCAATCAATAGGAGTTGTAATCTTCATGACCTCGATATGCTTCCTGAGGTCTTTCAATGGAGTTCTCTTTTCAATTTCGGAAATCACTTTATCCTGATACTTGAGCTTCAGTGAATTCCAATCAAGATTGCCAGAGTTGTTCGGGACTGGCACAAGAACGTAGATCGTGGATTTGCCCTCTGGCGCAAGCGTGCTGTCGCTCGCACTCGCATTCTGTATATAGAATGACATGTCTTCTGACAGTTTCTTTCCGATGAAAATATCTTTAATGTTCGACCTATAATCTTTTGCAAAGTATATGTTGTGGTGCGGAAAATCATATTTCTTATCGAGCCCGAGATACAACATGAAAGTGGAGCAGGAATACTTTTTCTTCTTCAAATTTTGCTTCGAGTATTTGGTGATTTTTTTCGGATCTACCAGATTTTCCATCGAATATGCAAAATCGGAGTTTATCACCACGTCGTCGAACATGTGGGACGAACCATCCTCGAGTTCCAATCCTTTCACTTTCTTTCCATCCAAAATCAGGCGCCTGACTTTCGCATTTTTCAAAATCCTGCCTCCATGCTCTTCAACAACTTTGGCCATTGCTTTTGGGATCTGGTTCAATCCTCCGATGACATGATAAATCCCATACTCGTGCTCGACATAAGGGATCATGGTGAACGCTCCTGGGCATTCCCATGGGGACATTCCGAGGTATTTGGACTGGAATGTGAAGCAGAGCCGAAGCTTCTCCTGCTTGAAATAATTTCCGAGGTTCCCAAAAAGCGGCTTGCGCGTTAGGAGGTAGGGTATTGCTTCGATGAAATGCTTTGCGAAAAATTCGGAAAAATTTGAATAGTCTATCTGAAGGCAGGGCGCCAGTTTCCTGTACCTTTCCTTTTCCCTGATATAGAAATTTTTCAGGCCATCCTCATTTCCAGGGAACTTTTCCGACAGCTCAAGGCGCATCTTTTCCCGATCAGTTGTCGGGCTGAATTTCAAATCATCGAAATTCAGATGATACATAGGCTCAATCCGTACGAATTCCAGATAATCCGTAACATTTCTGCCTGACAAGCGGAAGATATCGTCCAGGATGAAACGCATCATCAGAAATGTCGGGCCAGTGTCGAAAGTGAATCCTTTGATTTTTATCGGGGCATTGCGGCCTCCGACTTCACCATCTTTCTCAAAAACCGTAACGTCTATGCCTTTGCTGGCAAGAAGCATTGCACAGGAAAGCCCTCCTGGGCCTGCACCGATGATACCTACTTTTTTTCTGCCCATAAAGGACATTACAAAAGGAAAAAATAAATGGCTATCGATATCCGGAATTGGTGCCTTAGAATGTGGAATGTTAATAATTACGTATGGCGCAAAGGAAAAATATGGCTAATTTGGTTTTGAAAGCGATCAAGGTCAGCCGGCCAATATTCTGGTTAGTCGCTCCTGCTGCATATTTATTTGGCGTGTATAGCGGAGGAATGGAATTCGGGCCTTTTGTTTACCTGCAGGCGCTATTGCTTACAATCCCCCTTGGAATATATGTATTTGGCATAAACGACCTTTTTGATATTGAAACTGACAATACGAACCTGAGGCGTAAGGGTGAGGTCTGGGGCGCAAAGATAGATGAAAGCGATCGGAAATGGATTATCCAGGCATCAGTTGCAATAATTTCATTCATGATTCTGTGCGCAGCAATGAGTGGGCAGATTATCCATCTCATCACAGTTGCATTGTTCCTTCCCTTTCCGTATCTTTATTCAGTTCCACCCTTCCGCTTCAAATCAAGGCCAGTGATCGATTCTTTGACCAATGCAACCTACACATTCGGACCGTTCGCCATGGGATTTTCGCTCTCTGGAAGCTTCGGATATTTGAATCTGGACATGATTCTTCTGGCATTGGTCTTTTCTGCTGCCCATGCGATAGGGACTGTGATGGACCTTGAAAGCGACAGAAAAGCGGGCATGAAGACATTCGCGTCTGCAATTTCTCCAAGGGCAGCTGCAGTTTTCGCAGTTGTGCTCATCGCAGCAAATCTTCCATTTGCCTTTGATTCCATGAAAAGCTTTTTCCTGGTTATTGTTGCCTACCTGTTATCTTCCATTGCGGTTCTTGCTTGGCCGAAACCCGAAATTGCAAAAAAAGCGTTTGTCGCAATGAACATTTCTTTTATGCTCTGGGTGCTTTATGCAGGAATCGGGGTTGTGAGCGGTCTTTGGAAAGTTGTTTGATGCGATGAAAAATCTCATTCTGATAATGGAATTATTAAGCGTATCGCATATTTCAGTATTATGAAAAAAACTAACGCTCAAAAAATCAGCCTCCTTACGCTGGTTACTGAGATCCGAAGATCTGCCGTATTGGCCCTAAAAAAACCAAAGTCCTGCCTTCATGGCCATCAAGGCTGGAAAGCCGAACAGAAGATTTTGGCGATCTGGGCAGCGGATTGTGCCGAGCATGTGCTTCCTTTTTTTGAGGAGAAATATCCTGAAGACGAGCGTCCAAGGAAAGCGATTATTGCATGCCGGGAATGGGTGGCTACAGGAGTTTTCAGGATGACCGATGTTCGAAAGACTTCGCTCGATGCTCATGCTGCTGCACGAGGAGCGAAAGAAGAAGATAAAGATGCAATTGCTGCTGCCCGCTCTGCCGGACATGCGATAGCAACTGCACACGTCCCCACCCATGCTTTTGGAGCGGCTGCTTATGCCATGAAGGCTGCTGTATTCCATTCAAAAAATGTGAAGGACGGAATCATCAAGGAACAAAAGTGGCAATTGGAACGACTGAAACGCATTATTAAGACAGAATCGAAGCTATCACAAATTATTGATAATATCACAAAAAAGTGATATGTATGAAAATGACGAGCCCAGGGCTCTGGACAGAACGAAGATTCGAACAAAAATAAAATTGCAGGAGGAAGGATTGTCAGCTTGGCTGGCAGATTTGCCAGCAGACAAGCTTTTGAACCTTCGAAGGCGCTA
>JBFYLN010000003.1:0-12674 GCA_041305425.1 Microcaldota archaeon
TCTCAATTGCTCCATCCGCTTTTATCGTGAACCTATTCCCGATCAGGTCTCCAAGCTGCACCCTTTGCTTTGCAGTCCATGCTCCGTTTATCGAAATATCTTTAATCTTAAGGGAGAGAAGCGCTTCCTTGTTCCCGCCTTCCATAGAAATAAGTTGGGTCGTGATTGCAGCCTTGTCTTTCATACCCGCATAATTGAAACGTTTGGGGCTGGAATGCAAGTAGTTTGCGATTTCTTTAATTGCATAAGATGTGGACCAATTCTTTTTCTGTAGGATAAAATGAACAAAACGACCTGGAGTATCGGGGCGAGCTATTTTTTTGTCAAGTTCAAGAACCATCCCATCTTCTGCGATTTCTTCTACTAAAAAGTCCTCAGGCTCGTTCTTGATTGTTCCGCCGATGCCAGGAGTTTTTGAAAGGAAAGAAAGATGCATGAGAAGTTTATTGAGTAGTTAAGGTTTAATGGTTAAGGAAATCGAAAACTGATTCGCCACTCCATCAGCTAACCGCGGTTAGGATTGTTTACCCATTTTAATGTACTCATTACCCGAAGCCGCATAAACTAGCTTTTTTATCTAAATAACAAATTCTTTTGCATTTGATTTCACATTTGATGCTTCACCGGATTTAATTTCACCAAGGCCATATGACGCTTTTATTCGATATGTTTTTGCACTAGCAAGGGTGTTCGAGTAATCCTTACTCATTGCCCTTGCATTTTTCAGATGCGAGATGTACTCTTTTTGGATTTGTTTCTTGATATAGATCGCTTCGAATGCGGCAATCGCGCACTCATGTGATCGCGCTTCAAGCCCAACCAAAAGAAGAGCTGCCATGGTTGCATGGTACATTGCGTAATAAGAACAAGTAATCGTCCAGTCAAAGAACTTGCCCTCTTCCATCACTTTTGCTGCTTCAAGATTTCGCTCAGCTTTTTCTATGTGATCATTTGCAGAATCTAGATCAACATCCCGCTCAATAAGGTTCGGCGGGATATCGGGAGTTCCTTCAAAACATCGTTCCAACTTGTTCATGGTTTTCCCTCTTTCAAAATAAATTCCCAAAATCTACTGGGATTCTTCAAGACGATCCGGTCTTTCCAAATCCCTTTGTAAACCGGTTCTTTGTGCCATTGTTTCTTTAATTCTTTTTTTGTAATGGAATGGATGGAAATCTTTCCGTACAGTGCTTCTTTTTTCTTCAATCCTTCCAAATCTACCTTTCCATCAACTAATAAAATATCTATATCACTTTGCTCTCGCTGGTGCATTCTCGCGACAGAGCCGAACAATAATGCAAAATCACAGTCACTAATCAAATTATTTATCTCATGAATTTCCATTGCCTGGCTAGTCGCCTTAAGAAACAAATTTGTTCGATCCTGCTCAAGCAAAGAAAGGATAGGTAAGGCATTTTGGGCATTTAAAGAAAAAAACACCTGCCTTCCTTTTTTCTTTTTCTTCAAAATCCCAGCATCTGAAAAATGATTAAGATAGGTATAAACGGTTTCGTGAGAGATCCCAAAACCGCAGTTCACGATTTCTTTTTCGATTTCGAGTCCGTATTTTTCTTCTGCAGGAGCAAATTGAAACGGAATAAGGCAGTAAAACATTCTCCAGTTTGTGGAGAAAATTGAATTCTTGTCAAGGTTCATTATTGGATATATATCCGGCCATTATTTAATAGTTGCTATAAAGACTACATAGTTTTTAAAGCAACAATAGAGTTGTTATAGCAACATTGAATTGCACCATTTTGAATTCAAAAAACTGAAAACATAACGATGGTCCATCTTTATCGCCAGTGTTTTGAAACTTTGAATAATCCCTTATCTTGATTCGTTTTTCCTGTGTATAACGCAATTTCGATTTGCCAATATTAATATGCGAAGCAAGATTTCTCTTCATTGGTGTGGGAGTTCCAAAGAGGTGCCCCACATGAAAAAATATCTCGAAGTAGGTTCGGAGAAAAAGATGGAGTATGGAAGGAAAGAGCCAAAGACCACGCGAAAAAAACTGCTGATCGCAGCAATGGCAACAATGCTTGCTGTAGAACCGCTAATCAGCGGATGCGCAAGTGTAATGAACCGGAATTTGAACCCGAAAAACCCGGCATCGATTATCGAAAACGAATGCCGGAAAAGATCTCCGATCCAGGAAAACGGAACTGCGAACAAAGCGGATGAATCAAAGAGTGAAAAGAAAAGGATTCAGGAGGTAGTCAAGCAATTGCGAAAAAGCATTGTGCTCATAAATAGCGACGAATCGATCGGCTCGGGTGTCATTCTCTATCGCTGCGGTGGGGAAACCGCAATCCTGACAAACAGGCATGTAGTTACTTCTGATAAAGCCCCAGCTGGCAGTGTCTTTGTTTCGCCAAACATCCGGATCGTGAATGAAGGTGTGGAAGTCCGCCCAGTAAGAGTCGTGATCGCACCCAATGAACTTGACCTTGCATTGGTTTTCGTGAAGGAAGATATCGGCCCGCCAGTTAAATTCGCACAGACAAAACCAGAAATTGGATCCAGGCTTATTATTGTCGGGAATCCGCTAGGAATTGAGGATACTGTCTCGACAGGGATAGTGTCAAATTACATAAAAGACAAGAGCGAAGGTGGATTCCCGTTCGAATCGATTCAGACCGATGCCGCGATAAATCCCGGGAATAGCGGTGGCGGGATGTTTTTGGCAAATGGCGAACTGCTCGGGATCGTAACATTCAAGCTCAGGCTCGGGCTAGGTTTTGCAGAAGGGATCGGATATGCAATTCCATTAAGCATTCTCAAGAGTTTCATTGTGGAATCCTGGTCTGAGATAACTACTGCTCCGGCAACCGCTGGAACCGGCACTGGGTCAAAGTCGTAATAGACACAGCAGCCTTCAGCCGCTTCTTTTTTTAATTATTCACAAGTAACCTACTCTTAGGTGAAAACCAAATGGAGAGTTCAAAAAAATTCTATATCACAACCGCGATTCCTTATGTCAACGCTGCACCGCACCTTGGGCACGCGCTAGAGTTCATCCAGACGGATGTTATTGCACGCTACCACACGTCGCTTGGAGAAGAAGTTGCACTTGTTACAGGTTCGGATGAAAACAGCCTGAAGAACGTGCATGCAGCAGAGAAGAAAGGGATCACTGTGGAGGAGTTATGCGAGAAGAACGCTTTAGTGTTCAAAAGCATGGCAGACAAGGTCGGCCTTTCATATACCTCGTTCCAAAGGACATCAGATAAAAACAAGCACTGGCCAGGCGTGAATCTGCTTTGGTCGTTGTGCGACAAATCCGGGGACATATACAAGAAAAAATACCGCGGGCTTTACTGTGTCGGATGCGAGGCATTCTACGAAAAAGAAGAGCTTGTCAATGGAGTCTGCCCTGAACATGGGACATCTCCAGAAGAGATAGAGGAAGAAAACTACTTTTTCAGATTATCAAAATACCAGGAAATACTTGAGACAAAGATAGCGAATGGAGAGTTGAAGATATTGCCTGAAACCAGGAAGAACGAGGTGCTGAGTTTTGTCCGTGGCGGGCTAAATGATTTTAGCGTCTCGCGATCGCACCTAAGGGCTAAGGGATGGGGAGTCCCGGTCCCGAATGATCCGAAACAAATAATGTACGTCTGGTTCGACGCGCTCGGAACTTATATGACGGGCGCCGGTTATGGAGTTAACGAAAAAGAGTTCGGATCTAGTTGGCCAGCAGATGTTCATGTAATCGGAAAGGGGATACTCAGGTTCCATGCGGTTTATTGGCCTGCGATTCTGTTATCTGCGGGAATCGAACTCCCGAAAAACATTTTCGTGCATGGATACATTACTGTTGAAGGGCAGAAGATGAGCAAATCGCTCGGTAATATTATCGACCCTTTCCGTGTGGTTGAAAAATTCGGTGTTGACCAATTACGGTACTGCCTTCTTAGCGAAGTCCCGACATTCGATGACGGGGATTTTTCTGAGAAAGTGCTGATCGAAAAGAACAACAATGAACTGATAGCGAATCTTGGAAACCTCGTGAACAGGACAATGGTTTTCCTGCACAATAATTTCGAAGGCGTTGTGCCACGGGAAAAGCTCGAACAAAGCGACCAGGAATTCTTCCAACTACAGGCGAAAGTGATTGAGGAAACGCAAACATTCATGAACCAGATGAAAATCAAGGATGGGCTTTCACAATCAATGCATTTTGCCCGGAATGCAAACAAGTATTTCCAGGACAATAAGCCATGGGTGTTGGTGAAGGAGAATCCGATTCGAGCAGGTACAGTATTGTATGTTCTCATCAACCAGATCAAGGACCTTGCGATACTTATCGAGCCGTTCATGCCATTCACTAGCGAAAACATATTCAGGCAACTGAATATCGAGCCCAGGAAATGGCGGGACCTTGGAAAGCTCACAATCGATTCAGGGCATCATATTGGGAAGCAGGAGATAATATTCAGGAAAATCGAGACAAAAGAAATCGATGCAGAAAAAAAGCCATCTGAATCTCCGCCTTCATTTGCAGATCTTGACCTTGAAGTTGGACAGATTATTTCAGTTGAAAAGCATCCAGATGCAGAGAAACTTTTTGTAGAAAAAGTCCAGCTATCTGATGGAGAGCGCCAGATCGTTTCCGGGCTCTCATCGTATTACCTTGCAGAAGAGCTTGTAGGAAAGAAGGTCGTGATAGTCAGGAACCTCAAGAGCGCGAAATTGCGAGGCGTAGAATCGCAGGGAATGCTGCTTGCAGCAGAAGGGAGGGAAATAGCCCCTCCAAAAGATGGAAACGCAGGAGCAATTGAACAGGATGTTGTGGAAGCGATCTTTGTTGGCAATTGCCAGATCGGAGAAAAAGTTGTGCTAAAGGGAACGAAGCCAACAACAGCTATGGAAAAGAAAAAAGAGATTGACATCAAGCATTTCCAGAAGATAAAGATCAATGTATCGGACTTCTTGGTGATGAGCGAAGGAAAACAGCTTGTTGCTGGGAAGGAAGAGATCAAGATGAAGAATGTGTTGAAAGGAGATGTTTATTGATTCGTGATTAATAGAGGGAAGAGAAATGAAACCGATTCATGCGATTGCGGCTTTCGTGATTGGAATTGCGATTATGAATCTCCTTTACACCAACGAGCTTTTGCTTCTTATCGCAATGGGCATTGCAGTCGTGGCAGTGCTTGCAATTGATAACTGGAAAAATACATATGCGTTCGCAATTGCTGCGATTGTAGGAGGATCGTGCGAAGCGCTTTGCCTGTTTTTTGGAGTATGGGAATATTCTGTAGCGAATTTCTCGATCACTCCAATCTGGGTACCACTTGCATGGGGTATGGCAGTCATATTGTTTGACGAAGCATTCCCGAAAACAAACGAGATGAAATTCAAGGCAATAGCGATCCCGATGTCTTTTTTTGGCGCGGTTGCGACGAGTATCGTGTTTTCTAATGAGCTATTTGCTGCAGTGCTTTTCGCATTAGGAATCGGATTCCTGTTCATGGTCAGGTTCTATGACTTATCGGATTTCATGCCTGGCATAATGGCAGGATTTTTTGGTGCTGGGATGGAAGTGATTAGCGTATTAAACGGGAATTGGCATTATGCGACTTCTTCGTGGGTCATCCCGTTATGGCTCCCGCTCGCTTGGTTTAATGCTTTGTTAGTGATGAGAAGGATAATTATAAAGTAGAAAAGAAAAATATATTTTGATTATTATTCTTGCCGAATCATTTGCTCATTCGGCCACCATGATCTAAATGCAAAAAAACCGAATGAGCAAAAGTTTTGAAAAATGGCCCTTACTTCGATCTAAAGAAAGAGCTTTGTGACTATTTGCCATTTTTCAAATCAAAAAAGGATTCGGGCACAGATTTTCCACGGCTCCCCTGTCCCGCGATTTTATGGCTGCAAGCACTCCTGACTCATTTTGGAGCATATCCGAAAGATCCACGCTTATGACAAATGCCCCTTCACTCAAAGAATTCCATTTATCCTTGACCTTTAACATATCCTCCCTAGTCTGCTCCACCTTCATCCAAGGCCCTACTTCTTCAAGCTGCCCCTTGAGTGGCTTTTCCGGTTCCAGAGGCCCGATGATCTTCATCCATAAGGTCTGCCTCATGCGATAAGCCGTAATGCCTGCTTTTGTAACTGAAATATACAATTCGCCGTTCTGGGTTTGAAGAATCCTGATCGGAAATGTTGGTTTCACTTTGCCCAAATCTAATTTGGAAGACCAATCGAACTTTGGGGAATCCTTTGCGCTTGTTGTTCTATTCATTGTTTTCTCGCATGCCATGATTTATCACCAAACAGAATTTATGAAGGACAGAAGAAATTAAAAATAGAAAATTTAAAAACCCGAAACAAGTTACAGTTAAAAAGGAAAACCAATTAAGAAAAAAAATTATTGTAGAAGAATACCGTTAATTATCCCATCCTGGCCGACGCGGTTTGTGACTTTAACTTTTCCAAGGCCAGTCTCCACAACAGTTCCTTTTGTAATGATATTCATACGGACGAATTCCGAGTTGTGGCTCTCGAGAACGCGCGAAATTGTCGATTTTTTCATCCCTGATTTCGTGACGACATTGATCGAGTTCGCTTTCTTGAGTTTCTGCGCTGTGCTTCCGCCTCGTTTTCTCCTCTCTCTTCGGACATCCTTGTCAGCGACCTTTGTAGATGCAAATACCCCGCCGACGTGGCAAAGGCGCTTGTCCATGAATTTCTTTCTCCTTCCGCCGGTTCCGGCGCTGACTTTCTTATTATGTGGTTTGTGATATTGGTCCATAAATACACCTCTCCAATAGTAGATACTTTTTTATTATAAGACGTATTTTAAAACATATGGATGAGAGCATGAGATTCTTTTTTGCAAAAAGCGATCGCAGTATCAGTGAATTGCTTACAATTTCAGAAGGGTTCGATGTTGTGTTGATGGATTCGGACTCCATTAAGGCAGAAGAAGAATTGGATCTTGCGTATCACTTGGCGAGAAAAACATTTGACAATAAATTAGCAATAGCAAAGAAATTCAAGTACGAATTCCTTTTGTGGCTCACTGGAAAAACAGATATCAAGAGCGCGATGAAAAAGAGCGAGCCAAAAGATGCGATCGATTTGTTGGTTGTTTGTTTCGGGAAGGAAACGAAAAAGGAATTGATGGAAGCACTCGGGTTGAGCCAAGTGATGGAAAAGAAAAATATACTGAAAAAGAGATCTGACCCTTTACGGCTTGAGGAGATATCGTTATCTAGAGTAAAAAATTAGAAATTGATGACAAAAATTGAAAATTTTTGTCCCAATTTTTGGCTATGCCAAAAATGGGCCCATTGTTCCATTGGAACAATCGGGCAGCATTGGAATTATAGAAATTCCAATACAAAGAAGGAAGAAAGAAAATTCGGGAAACATCATAGCCCTAATTGTTTCATCAGCGCATCCCTATTCAACGGAAGTTCGATTCCAAGAACTTCATAAATGAACAGGAACATATCCACGACCTGCGCCCTGTTCGTAGTGATGCGGTCAGCCATGTCCTTGATCGTCATCTCCTTTCCGATCAATTCGTAAAGCATGAGCCCTTCTTTCCCAAACCGCTTGTAGATGTTGAACCCGTCATCACCATATTTGCGGCGGACTTCGGTCCTTGGGATGAGATTGAGAATAATGCCGCCTTCATCACGGAGGAAATTCAAAACTTCCATGAGCTTGTGAAGGGGGATATTCAATTTTAACGCAAGGTCTATGAGGTCTGACTTGCCATCTACTGCTGAAAGCACCTTGTCGCCAACATCGCTAAAGCGAAGCATGACTTTTGCACGCACCTGAACGGATTTCACAATCGCAAGCGGCGGCCTTATCGGTATGATGTCTGGCGAGATTTCCTTAATTATTCCTTTTTCCTCATCCTCTTCGACCATGGGCGTGAACTCTTCGCTTGCCATCTCTTTTGGCGCTTCTTCAATGGGCTTTGCCTCTGCCTTGCCCCGAGGATATTCAAGCTTGATTATTCCCTGTTCATCAAGGAAATCAAGGATCTCAACGAGTTTCGCTTCAGTCAATCCCGTATCATTCATGATCTCTTCGGCTGTTCGCTGGCCATCTATAAGATTATATACACGAATTCCAATATCGCCGTATTTATCCCGGATTGTTTTTTCAACCGGTTTTTCCTCTTCTTCAGCAGGAGTTTCTTCCCCACCAAAAGAAATCTCTTCTGGTGCAAATTCCTCATCCTCTTTTTTCTTTTTAGCAGATTCGATTTCTTCTTCTGATTCGCTTGGTTCTTCTTCAGGAGTTTCTTCTTCAGTTTTGGATTCTTCCTCGCTTTCAGTTGATTTCTCCTCAACGAACTCCGGCGATATCTCTTCTTCGAAAGGGCTTTCCTCTTCGGAAACATGCACTTGTTCTGTTGTTGGTTCTTCAGTTGGTTCTGTTGCAGGTTTTGATTTCTTTCCTTTTTTTGGCGCTTCCTCAATCGGAGTTTCCTCAAACTCAGGTTTTATCTCAAGTTCAGGGGAAATTTCATCTACAGGCGCAGCATCTTCTTCTGGAGCAGGTTCTTCCTCGATTTTTCTTGCGCCTTTCTTTTTCTTTTTTGAAGAAAGTGATTCGATAGGTGGGAAGATTTCTTCCTCAGGATTTTCTTGTTCCTTTTCTTGTTCTGCTTCTTCAGGATTTTCTTCTGCGTTCTGTTCGCTTTCCCCTTTTTCTTTTGCGCTAGTTGTTGGGATGAGATTTATCATGCCTGCTTCTTCCATATAATTGAGCATCTGGGTGAGAAGTTCATCGTCCATATCCAGATCCTTACGTAGCTCTTTTGACGACCGCTTCCCCGTGATCGCCTTGTAAATCTGCAACCCTACTTCTCCGAACTTCTTCAGTAGCAGATTCTGATTTTTGAATCGCTGAAGCGGGCCTTTCTCGAGTTTTTCGATTTTATAATCTGAACCTATCTCCATCTGCACCACACTAGTGGAAATAACATTCTCCAAAATGTTTATTAAGTTACCCGGGTTTATTTAGCATATGGCTGAGTTCGACGAGCTGCTGGTTACAACTGGAGTAGATGCATTGGTTAGGCTCGTAAAGGATAAATCAAAGATCGAGCTTACAGACGCAGCGCAGCTGCTGAATATACCTGAAAACACTATTGAGGAATGGGCCGGAATACTTGAACAAGAGGGGATTTTGCGGATCGAGTATAGGCTTACCAAGATATTCATCGTGTGGATCACACCTACTGAAGAGGAATTGGATGAGGAAAAAGAGGAATTCTACCAAAAGAAACGGGCACTTGACCAGGAAATAAAGGAGCTTAAATCGAAAGTTACGCCTGAGATTGAAAGTGTGAGCGAATTCAGCAGGTCATTTAACGAATTGTATTCGAAAATCTCGCCCAAGCTTTCCGACCTTGAGAAAAAGCTGGAGGCAGTGGCGAAAACTAAATCAGGCGGATCGCAGAATATCGATGTGTATTTACAAAAAATTGATGCGGCATCTGAGCGGCTTTCCGAAATAAACCAGGCAGTCTCAGGCGCACTCGGAGACCTGGATGAAGTGAGTGGAAAAGTGGAGAATGGCCCAGGTGCAGCAGCGCTTGCAAAACTCGAAACGCTCGCAACAACTCTCGGGAATATGAAAAATGACCTGGTATTGCTTAAGCAAAAAGCTGGGAAAAAACCAGGAGTCGGAAAAGGCGAGATGCCAAGCATCGATGAGATGAAAGTGAAATTGAATGAGACTGTAAAGGAATTCAAGGATATGAAAGAACGGTCTGCAAAATTAAGACAGGATTTGATTGAACTTCAGGAAGGAAAAGATGTATTGAAAGTGATCGGAGACTCGATGAGAGATTATGAGAAGCGGATCGCTGCAATGAAAAACGATATCGCTGCGCTTTCTACACAGGCAAATGAGATAAAGGAAACGAGTGCCAAGATCGCTGCGAAAATCGATAAAGATAAGGAAACGCTCGAGCGGTTTTCCGATTCTATAGATGTTGCACGGGGAATATTGTCAAGGTTCCCTTCGCAGAAGAATATCACAGATGAACTCGAGAAGATCGAGAAATCGGAAAGATTAATCGATGAGCGGACAAAAGCGCTGAAAAAACTGCTTGATGTTGCTGGTGGGGCTGGGGCGATTGCCGTGGATTTCGAAGAGCTTAGTGCAAAGATCGATGAGAAAACCGATCAGCTGACATCTGGAATGGAAGAGATCGCAACTTCCCTCGAAGACCAAAAAAGCACTTTCATGACGTTCCAGGAGATCAAGGAAAAGATCGCGCCGTCGCTTTCGAAATATAAGAAAGAACTCTCGGAACTGTCAGTTGAGTTGAAAGGCATCCGGAAGGATGTGGAAGTCCAGACGAAAACACTTGAAGCTGAGGCCGCAAGGATACAGGAAAACATGGGAAAAGGCGACCTGAAAGAGATCATGGCAGTTGCAGATGAGATTGAAAGCAGAAAGTCATTGTTGGAAAATATCAAGGATTCGATCGATTCGCTTTCAAACACTTCTGAGAACCTCGGAAAACGGCTCGCGATACTTTCCCGGCAAGCAGGTATGCTTGAGATCCGTGGTGGTGGCGAAGGAACGCAATTAAGCGCCCAGCAGAAGTCCGACATTTCTTCGCAGATCTCTTTGACACGGCAGGAAGAAGAGGATTTCAAGAAGAAACGGGAAGAGTTGCGGACGCTGATAAAGAAATTATGGGAAGATGAGAAGAAATAATGGGATGGTAAATCACATAACAAGGAAAAGTTCGCGTGGAATAAAAATCAATTTCCCTTCTGAGCGCACTTCGTTTGAAGAAGATAAAACTATTCCGATTCCGGCATTAGATTTTACCATACTCTTATTGATTTGGAATGAACTGGACTTCCCTTTCTTTACTTCTATCGCAGCAGTCATGCCATTTTCAAATTGGATAATGAAATCGCATCCATCAGGATCGTAGAAAACCTGAAAATCGATCCCGGATAACGCCAGATTATTCCTGATCGAAGAGAAAATTGATGATTCCAGAAGCTCTCCGATAGTTTCAGACCTCCGAATGTCTGGCATAAGCCTAAAAAGTATGGAAGCTTTTAGTGATGAAGACGCAAAATAATACTTTGTTGGTGAACGGACAACAACTGATGAGCGGGCAAATGGCTTTACTGAAAAAACAAGTTCCGCTTTCTCAAGCAGTTCGAGATATTTAAGGATGGACGGCTTGGATATCCCCAACTTATTGGATGCTTTCTCAGCACTCGTTTCACCTGCTCTTGAAATCGCAAGATAATTTACAAGCTTTTCAACCATCAGTGAATCGATATTTTCCATTGTTTCTTCGATGTCCTTGTGGATAATTTTTGAAATCAGGTCAAAGATACTTTCCATCTCTTCATCTTTCCTGAATGGAAATCCCCCATGGATCAGATAATCTTCCAGAATCCCATGGTTTCGGATATACGAAACTGACTGAAGATTCTTTGTCCATAGCTCTTTCAAATCTTCTGGCTTTTTTCTGCCCATCAGAACATCCTTTAGCGGAAATGATTCTCCTACAGGATAATGATTCAGCTCGAGATATTCCTTTAGAGAAAAAGGATAGAGGGGTTTCATTACCCTTCTTCTTGCCAAGTCCGCAGATTCATTGAGCTTAAGGGATGAGGAGCCAGTTCCGATAATTAAGACGTCATAGCACTGGTCATAGAGAAGCTTAAGGTTAAGTGCCCAGTCCTTTGCATAATGCACTTCATCCAAAATAAAAACCATTTTTCTCTTTTCCATTGCAAGAGGTTTGCTTGTAATATCACGTTCAATAGTGCTAATCAACTCTTTCATACCGGTTTCGAATCCGCTCATTTCATCCATGGTAAAAAAGAATATCTGTTTGTTGTCGATTTTCTGCACATTCAGGAGATGGTAGTACAATTGATGTAATAACGTCGTTTTTCCTATGCCCCTTAAGCCGGGGATAAGAATGATTTTTTTATTTGGATTTTTATCTTCAAGGAATTTTTTACTCTCCTCTACGAGGTAGGGGAAATAATCCCGTTTTCCGAGTGCATCCATCTCGCGCGATTTTTCCATCGCGATCTGCTGCTGCCGCATTATCAGGTTGAAGGTGTCCATGGTAAACTATAGTTACCAAGTCTTTATAAAGCTTTGGTAGTTTAAGTTACCAAAGAGGGAATAGAGGAGACTTGGGCAAAAAGTAACACATTTTCTCTTATTAAATAACCTTTTAATCCCTTTCTTCCATAATATTATTTGTGAAACCACTTAGATATAGCGCTATAACGAACACTGGCTTGCCGAAAATTTCATATTCTCCCGCCTCAAGCACAGCGGAATTCAGGAAACAGGAGATCGCTGCGCCGGAACCACATGCAACCGAAGGACCGGAACGGATCCTTCCAAAATCAAAAGAGGAAAGGAAAGACGAGATAAGGGAAAGGTTTGCAAATGGGGAAACGCAGAAGGCGATTGCGAAGGATTATGGAATTTGTCAAATGACAGTTTCCCGAATCTGTAAAGGTGTGGAACGAAAAATTGCGCACATAAAAAATAAGCAACCGATAGAAGGAAACGGGGTTAAGAAAATAAAGGAACTTATAAATGAACGGATTTCAAAAGGGGAAACCATCGAAGAAATCATTTCAAAGATCAAGTTGAATGAAACTGAAATCAAAACA
>JBFYLN010000004.1:0-5970 GCA_041305425.1 Microcaldota archaeon
ATTTTGCTGGCACTGCCAAATTTAATAGTCGGATAAATTCCATTGGATCTATTTTTGACACTAACACAAAAATCCGCTGCAGCCAGTCCTCTAATAAAAGCGGCTTTGATATTTCTTGAACTGTCTTTGATGATTTGTGGCACTGCAATATTTGTTTTCTTCCCAGACGTAACACCAAACCCAATGAAAAAATCGAAAAGCGCTTGAGAATAATATGATGTGTAGGTAGTATTTTCTGTTGAGTGAATCTTGATTCTAATATCTAGATTATAAAGTTCCTTTTTTCTTGGAAGCAGTTTATTTTGAAAATAATCGAGATCCTTTTTGCTATTTCCAGAATAGACAAATTGATATCTAATTGCACCAGTGTCTTTTCTTCGATATTTTATCATACATCCGTCTCCGATATGAAAGCCGATATCCTCAGCTAACATAGGAGTTAATTTTTTTGGAATCTTTATTTTCCGTTCGAGATCATATTCTGAAAAGAAAATATTATCAAAGTTTAAATCCATGAAATATTTTTTGTTCTTCCTTAATAAATTCTTATGCGAATAGTTCAGTTTAGTGAAAATTTAAGAATTCTCCATACCGAACACCCGACACGGTACACTGACTGGAAACCGGCAACCGGACACTGGAAACAGTCTCTTGCCTGCTCGCCGGGCCCGATTTCTTTTACCTTGTGTACAGTTTCGAGTGTGCAGTGTCCAGATAACAACAAGAAGATTATCCCTTCTTAAATGATAAAATCCCCTTCAAAGACGGAAGCTCAAGCTTAGCGACAAACCAGGGGAATTTCCTGATCACCTTGACTCCGCCACCAACCCCAAGAAGTGATTTTTCCATTTTCGCTTCTTTCAATTTTTCTGAAAACGCCTTGAGGAAAAGATCGACAGGCTTGCGAGACTCGGAACGCAAAAACTCAAAATCCATGCTTCCTGCAGGTTCGGATTTACTCATAGCTTTCGAATATTCCTTATAACCATCCATAAACTTTTCAAGTTCGTTTTGCCATGTAACGGATCTCGTATCAATCCCTGCAGCGCGCGCACCGGCTTCGATTGCGATTTCCATCACTTTGGCCTTGTTGGTCACACCCTGCAATGAGGGAAGAGGATTCTTCTCTATATTCTGGGCCGGCAATGAAGCGGCTTCTTTTGGCTTGGCATAAAAGAAAAGCTGGTTTCCTTTGATCTTCAGGTCAATGAATTTCAGGAAATCCTGCGCCAAATTGTTGTTCTTGAGTTCGTTGATGAATGCTGTTTTCACCTTTGCTAAATTCATACCCGGAAGGGAAAAATAGAAATAATCCTTTGCACTTAACGAGCCAGAGAATGCCTTTGTTACAAAAGCCTGGAGATCATTTAGGATGGAGGAATCAAGCGCTTTTCCGAATTTTTCCACTGCTTTTTTTAGCGCCTCTTGGACTTTGAGGCCTTTTTCAACCTGGGGAGAGACCTTGATCAGCATTTCCGATTCGCCCATATGATCAACCTAGGGCTTAAGGTTTGCAAGAGACCAATTCCTTAAGCAATATTACATCATCTCTCGCTCCATTTTTAATCCATTGCTCAACCTTGCCCTTAAGGAGAGGAAATCCGAGAGTGCTGATTTCGGCCATATATCTGTCATATGTTGGCTTGTCGGACCGGAAAAGTTTCGCCAGATTATGAGAATTCTGGAATAAAGAGCCCAGAACAAGGTCAAAGCGCCCGGGTTTGTCAAGAATATTCCCTTTTCTAAGGATGGAGATTTCCAGGCCAAAGGCCATACCCCGTTTATTATGAGGATTGTTGCTGATAATTCGGAGGGACTGGAATTTTCCATATTGGCATAATTCCCTTATCATCTTTCCAAAACCAGATCGGAACATTACATAGATATCATACGATTCGCTTTCGATTTTTTTTATATCATGTTGAGTTTCTTTCCTTGGGAGCGCGATTGCTGGACTGCACATCGGAAGCATAAGGGCAAACACAACCGGCTTGATCGCACCTTTTGCTGAATTGCTAATTTTCCTCATCGCTCCAGACATAACAACATTATTGAAACGAACCATTTAAATACACTAGCTACACCTTTCTATTAAACACGAACATTTTCTGCTGCCCCAAACGCTCGGCAATATTTTAATAATTAATATGCAAATAAGAAAATTGATGATTAGCGAACTTGCAGACCTTCTCAGAAGTTCTATCGAAGCGAGCCTTGAAGACAGGATAGCGATAGCGTTTTCAGGCGGACTTGATTCAACCCTAATCGCAGCGATAGCGAAGAAAAATGCGGAAACCGAGCTTTTCGTTGTAGGAACGGAAAAATGCGATGATGTGCGGTTTTCGATCGAATCAGCAAAACTAATGGGCCTTCCATTGAAAACAATAATCTTAGAGGAAAAAGAAATCCTGGAAACATATGAAAAATGTTATTCGATCTTACCTGGGGATTTAATGAAAACCGAACTCATGGTCCCAGTCTACAAATGCGCCGAAGCGGCAAAATCAGCAGGTCATGATACCCTCCTTTTTGGTACAGCGGCAGAAGAGCTTTTTGTCGGATATGAGCGGTATTTCCTTGCGCAAGCGGAAGGGAAAGACCTTCAGGAGATCCTGAAAAAAGAATTCAAGGGGCTAAACAACCGTGAGATCGCCTGGATTAATAAGATATGCAGGAAATTCGATGTTGAAGCTAGGTTCCCACTCTATGACAAGTTGATAGAGAAATTCGTACGGGATATTCCGCTAGAAATCCTGATGGAAGACCGGGAAAAGAAAAAATGCATCCTGCGCGAAGCGGGAAAACTCCTCGGAGTTCCGGATGTCGTATTAGCACGGAAGAAACATGCGATGCAGTATGGCTCTGGAATACACAAAATAATAAAAAAACATTCTAAAGAATTGAGCGGCGGAAAACAGAAGGAAAGCTATTCAGAAAGCAGTTCCCCAAGCATATAGATTGATCCGCAAACAACTACTAAATCTTTTTCTCCTGCAATGCTTCTTGCATAATCCACGCTTTCTTTAACATTAGTAACTTTTTTTGCCTGCACGTAACGCGACGCTTCCTTCACCAATTCATCAGGGTCCATCGACCCTTCATGAATAGGTTTGTTGGCGATTATTAGATCCGCATGCTGGCCCAGAATGCGAAGCATCTCTTTCCAGTCCTTATTTGAAAGCACGCCAAAAACAACGATGAGCTTTTCAAAATCGAATAATGAAAGGCTGGTGACCAAAGAACCGATTCCAGAAGGATTATGCGCAGCATCTATCAGGACGCGCGGCGTGTTCCGGATCATTTCTAACCGTCCTGGATTTCTTGCTTCAATAAGGCCGGTTCGGATGGCAGATTCGGATACATCAGAGGAGTATGTTTCTACTGCAGATATGGCGATCCCAGCATTATCAACCTGGTGCCTTCCGATAAGCCTGGTTTCCAAATCTTCATAATGATCAATTCCCAGGTAGTTGAACTTATTGCCTTTTGATGAAACAGCGACAGGTTCGACAAAGAATTCCCTGCCAAGCGCGCTTGTTTTCGAATTGTTTTGTTTCGCGATTGCATCTATTTCCTTGAGTGTGGATTTTGTGCATCCGGTTACGCATTTTGATCCTTTTTTCAATATTCCGGCTTTTGTCCTGGCAATCGCTTCGACGTTCGATCCCAAATATTCAGTATGGTCAAGTTCTACGTTCGTTATCACACCTACAATCGGGTTCGCGATCGCAGTCGCATCATGCTCTCCGCCCATTCCCACTTCCATAACTGCCACATCGATATCCTGGTCGCTGAAATATTTATAGCAGATCGCGGTCAAAGCCTCGAATGCAGTCATCTCGACTCCGCGATCGAAAAGCGATTCCATTTCCGATTCATAGCGCTTTAATAGATCGGTTTGGATCGGTTGTTGGTTTATTTGAAAACGCTCGGCATAACTGACTAAGTGCGGTGAATAATAGGAACCTACATGGGACCCGGATGCGGTTAGTATCGAAGATATGAACGATGTTGCAGATCCTTTTCCATTTGTCCCGCTCACGATGATGACCGGATAATCAGATTGCGGATTGTCCAGACGGTCCATGATTTTTTTCATCCGCTCGAGCCCGGGTTTTGACCCGAATTGCGCGAGTTTTTTGTCAATGAACTCCATTAGGATTTTCACCTGTTTTCTGCGGCGATTTGCACGTTGTGTATGAGCATAGCGCCGGTTAAAGGCCCGACTCCGCCTGGGACAGGGGAGCAGTGCGCTTTCTTTATTACATTCTCGAAATCCACATCACCGACTAATTTTTCTCCAATTTTTGTCGTTCCGACATCGATCACATATGCGCCTTCTTTCACCATGTCCGCTTTAATGAAGCCTGGCTTTCCGATGGCCACGATAAGGAGATCTGCAGTGGTTGTGTGTTTAGCAAGGTCTAGGGTCTTGGAATGGCAGATAGTTACTGTCGCATTTCGGTTCAGAAGCATGGATGCGATCGGCTTTCCGACGATATTGGATCTTCCGATTATTACAACATGTTTCCCTTCTACCGGGATCTTATAATGCTCGATCATGCGGATGATTCCTGATGGGGTTGCTGGAAGAAGCTTGGCATCTAACCCGAGAAAAAGCTTTCCGATATTTGCCGATGTGAAGCCATCCACATCTTTGCTTGGGTTAATGGAATTGATGATTTTATCGGCATTGATTGTTTTTGGGAGCGGAAGCTGGACAATGAAACCGTCGACTGAGTCGTCGGAATTGAGGGAGTTTACCAATGAAAGGAGTTCTTTTTCTTTTGTTTTTTCCGGGAGTTTTTTGACTTCTGCATTGATTCCTACTGCATCAGCTTTTTTCATTTTACTGCGAACGTAAATGGCAGACGCTGGATCTTCTCCAACTTGGACAATAACGAGTTTCGGGTTTCGATTTGCCAATTTTCCGATTCGCTCTTTTGTTTCCGCAAGAACTTCTTCAGCGATTTCTTTCCCGGATAATGTCTTATACATAAATAGGATAATGAAAAAGAATGTTTTAAAGCTGATTCACGAGCGTTAACTTCGGCAGTTTCGATTCATTCCTGTCTGAGTCCGGCTTCAAGGAGGAAGGGACACGCAATCTTAGGATGATCTTATAGTAAGCCTCGCTCATGGTGCATGGCCCAATCTTCTTTGTAATTGGAGTTATAGCACTGGCTGTAGGTAAAGTGTTTGTCATGATAAGATATTCGATAGTACGGTTTATAAAGGTGGGAGATATGAGAGAAAATTGGGTTTCTTAGTTTTGAAATCTGCACTAAAACATCCCAAGATTAGGTTTAAGATTTCTTTAGAAAGCGTGTGCCTGAGATTTAAAAGATTATCCCATCAGATATGTAATACGCGAGTTCCCTTGTCCTCGAAACTAAAAACTCGATACAGGGAACTTCCTTCTGGGCCTGTAGCTCAGCCTGGTTAGAGCGACGGTCTTATATGGCACGTTCTAATACAGTCCATATCTACAGACTGAGTACCTATGAAAGCCGTAGGTCCCGAGTTCAAAAGCGTGTCCGGTTTCGTTCTTTTGGTGTCCAGTGTTCAGTACACGGGAAACCGGAAACTGGTAACCGAAAACGCTGTTTTTCTCGGCAGGCCCAATTTCTTTTTATGGTCTTGTGTTTTGGGTTCTGAAGTCCAGCAGCAGGACTTCAGAAGCTTGAGGTCGAATCGTCGACCTCATGGTTTTGAGTCTTGTTGTTTTACGTCGGAGTTTTGCGAAGAAGCACAGGCAGTTTTAGCTCCGAAAACGGAGCTGTGCGAATCCCAGGTTGTGTGGGCCCTGCGGAATCAGCACAAGACCCAAGACGCTGACAACATTGTCGCAGAAAAAAGCGACAATGTGCGCCATGTTCGATGCGTCGAACATGTGCGACTCAAAACGCAATTTGAAGGCTGGACCAAGGGGGTCTTGAAGGTTTCGAGTCGCGCGTGTCCCGAGATCGG
>JBFYLN010000005.1:0-3790 GCA_041305425.1 Microcaldota archaeon
ATTTTGCCTCGACTTTTTTCCTTCCTGCCTTTCCCATCTCTTCTACAAACTCAGGCCGCTGATAGAGGGAGTGCATCTTTTCTGCCATGGCTTCAGTGCTATCAACGAGGAATCCATCTTCGTTATTGTTTATTGTTTCTTTGGGGCCGCCTTCATTCACGGCGATACATGGCTTTGATGATGCGAAACCTTCGAGCGGGATCAGGCCGAAATCTTCGTTTAACGGGGTATAAAGAATTGTAAAGCAACTGGCATACAAGTCTAGCAGCTCCTTGTCGCTAATGTTTGTCCTGAACTCGATATCCGCGCTTGCTCCGCTTCCTGACCTTACAGCCATGTTTTTCAGGCTCTCGAAATATTTCACATGCTCAAACCGCTCGGAAACAGAGCCGGCGATAATAAGTTTGAATCCGGAATTTGGATTGTTTTTTTGAAATATCCTGAACGCTTCAATTGCGAATTCGATCCGTTTTTCCGGAACGATCCGCGACGGATAGAGGAAGAAACGCTCGTAACCGTCGCATCTGAAACGCTCAAGATCTATTCCTGGATAAAGGACCTCGGATTCGCGCTTCAGATATTTTTTTATCCGGGACTGGCTGTTTGTGCTGTTTGTGAAAATATATTCGATCTTTGGGACGGTAACAAACTCGAAATGCTTGAATGCCTGGATGGATGACCAGAATATCGCTTTCTGGATCGGGTTGCGCTTTTTCATCCTGTATTCGTAGAGGTCGAACGCCTCGCGGTTTGGACTATGACAATACCATATCATCGGTGCGTTCTTGTTCCGCGCCCATTCGGATGGCGTCTGGTGCGCGTTGACAATATCATAGTCTTTGAGTTTCAAGTTGTAGAATACGTTTCCTGCTTCTACTGCACCGGAAACTCTTTTTCCAAGGGGGAGCTTTCCGAGAGCGCTTTTATGGATTTCGATATCCAGATTTTTAAATTCAGGAAAAGTCTTTTCCGGGTCATACCTGCACGTATGGATGGTTGCATCGAAATGCTCTGCGATCTTTAGCACGACACGGTCGACACCGCCTAGCGTTTCGATGAAAGGAGTAAGGATTGAAAGACGCATGGATGTCTTAGTTTACAAAACTGCTAATAAAACCCAGCTATTCCAGGAGTTACTCGGAATCAATAAGGAATTTCTTCTTTTTCTGCTCAACCTTTCTTCGGATTCTTTTGTGGATTTTCGGTTTCACGGTCTTCTGAGCATCTGGTTTGATTTCTGATCCTGCATCCAGAGAAGGAAGAACTCCGCTGTCCATTGCAGGTTTAGAAGCAGGTCCTGAATCGGATTTTTTAGGAAATGTAAAAGCATCGCGAGTTATTGCAACCCGGGGGATTGTGGAATGCGGTTCTGGCTCATTTTTATTCTTAAGAGCAAAAAATCCGCCTGACACTGCCGCGAGTGCAGATAATCCGATCGCCCCGTACATGAGTTTTTTTAGAAAAAGAGAAGAGCCTTTGCTCGGCTTGGGATGCTCAATGATTTCGATTTCCATTGTTTGGGCTCCGGCATATCCTGCGGAATCTGCTGCATCGGCAACACCCTTGACTTCCCTTTGGGCATCTCTTGCAAAACCCACTCGAGCATTTCGTTTCTCTTCTGCATTGCACTTTTTCAAATCCTCCCTCAGCTCTCTGGCAGACTGGTAGCGTTTTAGAGGATCTTTCTCAAGGCATTTCATTATTATCCCCTCGGCTTCAGTAGATATTTCAATTCCCGCTCCAGCCAGGGGTTGAGGTTTTTCTTCGAGAAGCCTCTCCAGGTACTTTGCCCATTCCCCGGAGAACTCGCCCGGGTTTTCAGGTATTGTGAATTTGAATGGGGGGTTTCCGGAAAGCAGGTGGTACATGACAGCACCAACAGCATATATGTCGCTCCGGTGGTCCACTTCCATGCACTGTGCCTGCTCAGGCGGCATATAATCCGGAGTGCCCCACAACCCTTCGTTCTTTTTTACGCCCGGTTTTGCTGGTGTGAGTATTTTCGCCAGCCCGAAATCCAGGATCTTCATCTTGTCATTCCCGTCGCTGTCTTGTGTTATGAAAATGTTCATGGGCTTTATATCCCGATGTATGATTGGGATTGGTTTGCCATCTTCCTCATACTCATGCGCTGCTGAGAGCGCTGAACAAACCTGTTCCATGATAAATGAAACCCTGCCCCATGGCATCTGGTTTTCTTCACGCATCAGCTCGTGCAGGTCGCTACCTTTGAGAAGCTCCATAGCGTAGAAAGGCACACGGTTTGGGTTGCCTGGCGCCTCGTCAGTTTCCCCGAATACGAAAATCCTAATGATATTATCATGGCTAAGCTTGGTCGCAAGCTGAACTTCGCTAATGAAACTTTCACAAAGGTCTTTTCTCCTTTTTTCCGGGTCTGAGCCAAGCATTGCCGGGTCAAAATGTATCAGCTTCACTGCAACAAAGCCGCCCCGCTCAACGCCATCCCCTTTCTTGAATTCGTGGACAGCACGATAGACAATGCCCATACCGCCTTCGCCGAGCTTTTCCATGATGAGAAGCGAATGTAGGTTTGTGAGCTCGATCTTGAATTGGTAATCAGTTTCGGTTTTTGCAGCCTGCCTTTCGATTGCGCCCATTTTGATAATCGCTTCAGGAAGCGGCGGAGGCAGCATTTTGCGGTCGGAAAAAGGCATGCCTGCGACAGTCCTCCCGCTTACCGCACCTTCCATGGGAAGGGTTCGGCCACCAGGGCTGCTGCTGCCTTTCTTGATTTGCATGTTACATTTTATGTTCATAAGTATTTAAAAATGTTTATTAAATTACAGCTTTAATCATCCAGCATCACATTTTTAAAGTGTTTTAGCTAATGTTATCTTATGAATTCCGTTAATTCCAGAAAAATTACCGCAATGGGAAAACTCAGCGGCTGCGCATTCGCACTTGTATTGGCTGTTTCACCATTGCATGAAGGAGTGGCAAAAGCGCAAAAATCTCCAACAAGCCAGCAGGCAGTGGCAAAGGAATTCGAGGTAAAAGGAACGAAAATTGAGATTAACGATGGCAAATCTCCCCTGTCAACATATGCGATTAGCAGGCAAAGTGGAATCATCCCTTCAGTGGAATTGCAGGGCCCTGCAAAACTTCATGTGAGATTTTATCCTGCAGTCAGCTTGAAAAAATTTGACAGCGTCAAGAGCATTGTCCCTGTTTCTGTAACATATTCGATAACAAAAGACGGCGATGCGGGTGTTGAACGGATCCAGAACGGAAAAACCGGGATGTCATTATACAGGACGCCTGAGATGGATCTCACAAAAGTTACGATCGGGACTCCGATTGATCTGATGGTTGGGATTGGAAAGGGAGCACATACATTCAGGCTTTTATCCCCAAACGGCTTTTTGGAAGTTGTGAGAACAGAGCGCGTGAAAGAAAAGGAAAAGACTATTGTCCAGGTTACAAAAAAACCAGCCGCTAAAAAACAGATAATCACGAAAAAAATAATTTTACCTTATCCTGAGAAAAAAGAAGCGCATGGGTTCCCGCTCGTTTCGATTGAAGGCGAAAGGGCGGGCATACATGAGATGGGGCCTGGAAAAGATTCAGGGGATTTGAATCTGCTTTCAGGGATTGTAGGTGTGCGGCTTTGGAGAAATTTCGCAATCGAAACAGGAGTTCTTCTTTCCACGTATGGGCTTACGCATGAATCTGCTGATGCAGATACTTCTTTGCGGAGCTTTTCTGCAGATGTGATAGGGGGAGTGGCGTTCGCACATGGAAAACACAAGGTATACGCAAGAGCGCTTGT
>JBFYLN010000006.1:0-3214 GCA_041305425.1 Microcaldota archaeon
AGTTTCTCCTCTTCAATGTTAATTCTAGCCTGCTCGATCGACGCTCGGATAGCGGCAATATTCGAAGTTATGAGTTTTTTTTGCCATTCATTTGTTGCATCTTTGAGCATGACATTTGACATCAGGTCCAGGTTTGCCTCGAACTTCAAAATCCTGCGCTCACCTACTTTCAGGCTCAGGTCCTTTCCCTTGATGGTTTTACGGAG
Source organism: Microcaldota archaeon (assembly GCA_041305425.1). GTDB lineage: Archaea > Micrarchaeota > Micrarchaeia > Anstonellales > Bilamarchaeaceae > CAILMQ01. The sequence goes on from JBFYLN010000006.1 coordinate 207, forward strand.
ACCGGATATCTCGGCTTTCTTCCGCTCTTCATCCGCCTCCTTTCGCATCCGCTCCATCTCTGCTTTCTGGCGTTCGATAGATTCCTTTTGCTCTGGAGTGAGGTCTTTTTGCTCGGGCATGGATTCTTGCGAATCAGGAGTAGAAATCGTATTCCCGCTCGCCATAACAGTAGGCGGCATCATTCCCTGGTTCATCAAGGCCATCTGCTGCTTGTACCACATTTTTTGGGCAAATGCCCGTCTTGCTAACTCGTTCCGGTCCACCATTTGTAATCGACCTGGTCACAAGTAATGCTTTCCTTCATCTTTGCTATCGGATGATCCGCTATCTTCCTTATCCTTTTTCTCAAGCTCAGCAAGCTGCTTTTTCATATTCTCGAACTGCTCTTTTTCCTGGTCAAGCTCGTATCTGGACTGCTCGATGACTGCTTCCATCTCAGCGACTTCTGCGCGAATCGCTTTCTTATGCCATTCAGATGGAGCATCCTTAAGGTCCACGTTCACAAGAACATCCTTCTCTGCTTCGAATTTGATAATCGTCAAATCTGCGATCTTGATAACCATTGTCTTAGCTTTGACTGATTTCTTAAGGCTCTCTATCTGGTGCTTCCTTGCCCTAACTTCAGCCTCTTTCCTCTGACGCTCCATTTCTTCTTTCTCTTCAGGAGTCATTTCCTTTTGTTGCGGCATCCCCATATTCCCCATTCCGCCCATTCCAGGGTAGTACATGTTACCTGACATGTCCTGCGTCATATCAAATCCACCTTGTGCGCTCATAGCTTTGATTTCTTCCATAATAAACACCCGTAGCAAAATTCCCAATACTCGAGGCATACAACATTAGCGAACAATATTTAAAATTACTTGTGATTCTATCTTATATGTTCTAACTGGTTTAAGCAATGAGGTAATGTTATGGATGGATTAGACCATTTGATGGAAGGCAACAAAAGATATGTTGAAGGCAAACTGGCGCCAAAGGACGTGAAGGCGGCAAGGATCGAGACACAGAATGGACAAAAACCGTTTGTTACTGTAGTTTCATGCTCGGATTCGCGCGTTGTGCCGGAATTCATTTTCGATGCGAATATCGGGGAGATATTCGTCATCCGCACTGCAGGAAATATCGTGGATACAATAACGCTGGGAAGCATCGAATATGGGGTGGAGCATCTTCACACACCGCTACTTGTCATACTTGGGCATGAGAAATGCGGCGCAGTCACTGCAGCATGCAAAGGAGGAATTTGTCCCCCGAACATCCAGGCGATTGTTGACAAGCTCGAAATGCCAGTCCACCTTGGAGAAGGAGATGTGGAAAAAGCGATTGTGCACAATGCCTTGGCAGTCGCACAAGAGATCCGAAAAAGGAGCGAGATCATCAGGGCGCATGAAAAAGAGGGAAAGCTTAAAATAGTCCCGATGAAATACTTCTTTAGCACTGGCAAGGTAGAGTTGGTACATTAATGGCTATTGAAACCGAAAAGATGTATGAGCTGCGGAAGGCGCTGAAGAAGCTAAGCGGTTACCATGGGAGCGGGACTGAACTTATTTCAGTATACATACCTGCCGGTGCGCAAGTGCATGAGATGAGCAACAAACTCCGGGAAGAGTTGTCACAAGCGTCGAACATCAAATCAAAATCAACAAAACTCAATGTAATGGGAGCGCTCGAGAAGATCATGGGCTATCTGAAGCTTTTCAGAAAACCCCCGCCTAATGGGGTCGCGGTCTTTAGCGGAAACACATCCACCAATTCAGCGAAAATTGATATCGAGATATTCTCGCTCGAGCCGCCGCAGGAACTGAAGGTTGGCATCTACAGGTGCGACTCGCGTTTTTTCTTGGAGCCGCTCGAGCGCATGCTCGAAGTCCGCGACGCGTATGGTGTTGTGGTGATGGACGGGCGGGAAGCGACACTCGCTTATGTTAAGGGAACGGAAATCAATGTTGTAAAGACATTGGCGTCGTTAGCGCATCAAAAGATCAGGAAGGGTGGCCAGTGCCTTGCGGCTGGAACGCTTATCGTCAAGGAAGATGGCAGTATTGGCAATATTGAAGATTTTGATGCAACAGAGCGAATAATTGGGCTTGACATGAACTCGTCGAAAACCGATTCCGCGTATGTGTCAGATTTTTTTGTGAATAACGCGAACCATTCGCTCATTATTAGGACGAATGCGCCTTCGTTGGAGATCAGGGCAACTCCATACCACCGTTTTTTTGTCTTGAGCGAATTCGGGATCAAGGAAAAATTCGCTAAAGACTTGAATGATGATGACAGGATATTGATTGCTAAGAAAATTAATTGCAACAGCGCGGCAGAAATCGAGACAGGTTTTGTCCCGAACACACGTTTTGAATTGGATTCAGATGAACGCCAAAAACTGAAGAATGCAAGGGAAAAACTCGGCTTGCTCCAAAAAGATGTTGCTAAAAAAATCGGCGTTTCCCAGATGGTGATCTCATTCCTTGAAACAGGAAAACAGACGCCAACTGATGCGAACCTTGGGAAGATCTACGAATTGTACGGGCTCAAAATAAACGAAAAACATCTCGCGAAAAACACGCTCGGTTTCCCGAAATTCTGGAACGCGGATCTTGCAAGGCTTTGCGGAATAATCTGCGGAGACGGAACGCTGGATGGGAACCGGATAATAATTTATGAAGGGCATAAGGAGATTGTCGATGATTATTGCGCCTTGATAAAACGAGCGATCGGAATAGATCCAATTGTTCGTGAAGTTGATAAGACAAAACAAAAAGGAAGTTTCGCTAAAAAGAAATATTACGAAATACGAATTTATTCTCTTGAATTCACGCAAGCGATAGATCAGATAGCTAGCGGCATTATTTCAACAAAATCCCGTGACCTTCCAAAAGATATCCCAAGATGCGAAAACTCAATCATTGCCGCGTTCTTATCCGGATTGTACGATGCAGAAGGATACCTGAAAACCGAACATGGTGTTGACATTGCAATGGTAGATAAGGCGCTGTTGCAAAAG
>JBFYLN010000007.1:0-3140 GCA_041305425.1 Microcaldota archaeon
GCATACATAAGCTGGGATACGGATGTGAATTGTTCTGCCCAAGTGCTTTATGGGAAAACCATCTCGTATGGTTCGACACTCACAAATTCTACAAAATCATTGACGCACAGCGCAAAATTAGTCAGTCTCACATCAGGAACCGAATATCATTACCTGCTCAAATGCAAAATGAACACCTCTTCTATATTCAACTCCTCGAGCCAAACATTCACCACGCTCGAATCTCTTCCAGACCTTTACATCCAAAGCGTTTCAGCCAACCCACAAAATCCGACAGTCGGATCCAATGTAACGATAAAATCCGTTGTCAAGAACAAAGGAAGCGGAAAAGCGACAAACGTCACTCTTAGCGTTACATGCGCAGATGGCAGCACAAAATCAAGCAAAGTCTCATCCATTAGCTCGGGCGGATCATCAAACGTTAATATCGTTTGTCCCTCACCATCATCCACCGGAGCATTCACAATTTCAGCTACTGTAGATTCTACAAACACAATCCGCGAATCTGACGAGCAAAACAATGCAGCGCAGATGAGTATCACTTATGGGGCAGCGCCAAAACCTGATCTTACAATATCTGACGGCGATATCACCCACACGCTCACGCAAGCGAGCGGAAAGACAAAAGCGACGCTCAAAATATATGTGAAGAATATTGGAAATCTAAAAGCGAGCAATGTCTGGATAAAAGTCGAAGGCGCAGGCACGACCACGTATGCGAAGATTTCTTCAATTTCAGCAGGCGGACGAGGTTACTCCAGCATCGTCCTTCCTGTAACAAGTGGCAAATTCGAAATAACAGTTGATTCAAACAATACGATCTCAGAATCAGATGAAAGCAACAACAAGGCAACGCATGAAATATCTGCAACTGAAGTTTTGCCTGATTTGGTTGTCAACGAATCAAAGATCACTCATTCTCCATCAAGCCCAAAAACCGGAAGCAGCGTATCGATTAGCGCGATAATCAAAAACAACGGAACGAGTGCTGCGCAAAACGTTATCGTACGGTTCGTGAATGTTGAAAAGATTTCCCAATATTCGAGCGATAAGAACGGGGAGATGGTTGAAAGCGAACTGAATTCAGACCAGAAACCCGGATTCGGCGGAATAATCTCAGGACTAATTGCAGAAGAAAAAATTGAAAAGGAAGGCGGTTCGGGCTTGACAGTTTCCGGCCCTACAATCGCAACCGTCACAGTCGGGACAATCCCTGCTGGCCAGACAAAAACCGCAAAAGTCACGTTAGTAATGCCCCAAGACACCAGCAGCCTCCAGGTCGCGGTGATAGCCGACCCGGACAACGCAATCACGGAGTCGAGCAAAACGAACAATATGGCAATCCACACAATCAATATAGACCTGCTTTATCCCGACCTATCAATCAATGAATCAGGGATCACATTCCCGCTTGACGCAAAACCAGGCGATAAGATCAAGGTGAATGCGAATATAAAGAATCTCGGTACGCTGAGTGTGAAGAATGCGACTGTCCGTTTTTTCGCTTCAGTTGACGGAAAAACACCAACGCAGTTCGCAACAATTACCGCAAATAATGTCCCTTCAAAAGGGAGCAAGAAAGTGAGCGCGGATTATACCGTGCCATCAAACGCGATCCAATCGATCTTCTATATCGATGTCAACTATGATAAAAAATTCAGTGAAACAAATTACTCAAACAACAACGCGTCCCGCGATTTGAAGATCTCGCTTCCTGATCTTGAATTATCTGGGAATGATATTTCATTAACCGGAGCGATCGAATCAGGAAAGAATGTCGTGATCAAAGCGAACATCAGCAATATCGGAAGCGCAAAAGCGCAATCCGTTCCAATCGGCTTCTATTATATGGCCCAGGATGGGACCGCAATCCTTATCGGCACAAAAGACGTTACAATAAGCGCAGGGGGAAAAGCTCAAGCAACAGAGCCCTGGATCGTACCGTCAGCCATAAGCCCGAACCAAGTCATCATGGTGCAGGCAAACCCGGACAAAACAATCTACGAATCGGATTTCTCGAATAATGTAGGAACCTATTCCGCAACTGCAAAAATCCCGGATCTTTTCGCGCGATCCTACGCTTATGAATTGGGCGACCTCATAATTCCTGATGCTGGTTTCTATGGAAATTCCTATGTCCGGGCAATGCCCATGGCAGTGAAGAACTGGGGAACTGCGGAGGCGAAAAATGTTCTTGTTCAGGTAAAAGACCTTCGGAATAATCAGATTGTTAACTACACGTTTGCAAGTGTTCCGGCAGGTTCGAATATCACTTTCACGCATGCTTACCGCGTATATAAGAATGACACAGCAGGATATCAGATCAATGCAATCGAAACAACTGTTGATCCGCTAAATACGATAAACGAACTCGGGGAACAAAATAATGTCTGGACTGATAGTGTTTCATTTATCGAAAACCAGCCTCCAATCGCAGTTGCAAACACCGACAAGCCGCGTGCCATGACTTATGGGTATAGCGTGCTCCGGAATGAATGGATCACATTCGACTGCAGTAATTCGACCGACCCGGAGAATCCAGGCAGGAAAACATTCTATTGCGTTTGGGATTTCGGAGATGGAAGCGAGCCGGAATTCGGGCATGAGGTGTACCATTACTTCACTACTCCCGGAGATCATACTGTTTCCCTCAATGTGACTGACAGTTATGGCGGATGGGATGACACGGCTTTCGTCGATATCATTGTGAAGCCCAACCAGCAGCCAGTGCCAAATGCAGGCGGCCCGTATTATGGTTACACGAATGAGCCAGTGACAATAGATATCAGCGGCTCTTATGATTCTGATGGGAGCATCGCGCTCATGAACCTGACTTTCGGAGATGGCACTGGGGAATACGATGCACCCTTTTCTTCAGTGGAGCATACTTACACCACTCCGGGCTATTATTACATCGAGCTTGAAGTAGTCGATGACCAAGGGTATCGGTCCGCGACCCATCGCACAGATATCCATGTGACTAATCCTCCGCCTACGGAAACAAAGACTGGAACCGAGTATTATGTCAGCCATACTTATCATTCTCCTATGGTGATCGGCTCGAATGCAGTTGTGCATTATGGAATCTATAAAGTTGATTACACGCTCAAATACACGCAGAGCGATCATGTGATCAAAAG
>JBFYLN010000008.1:0-3632 GCA_041305425.1 Microcaldota archaeon
TTCAACTGGCCTGATGTTCATATATCGTCACTCCCATAGTTATATACGCGGGCGACATTGTAATACTCACTAAAAATGAATATCCAAGTGAAGAAGATCGAAACCGCCAAGGAGACCCTTGTCATCAATGGCAAGCAGTTTCCCATGCATCGTCTCACGGGAGAATCTGCCACGGAGATCGTAAAACAAATGACCGAACTAGGGATGGACGATCATAAGGTCCCCCGGCTTCCCGGGCCCAACCCTGTTAGTATTGAAAGGAAGGATTTCGAGAAGCTGAAGACCAAGGGGTATGTGATTGCTGAGAAAACAGACGGTGTGCGTTTCATCATGATGTTCACGAGGTTGTTCGGTTTCAAAGTATGCACGATCATTGACAGGTCTATGGCCGCGTATCTGGTGCCTCTCAAGGCCATTCCCCGCGTACTTTTTCAGGGGACGATTTTCGACGGCGAGCTGACCGTGGACAAGCAAGGGAGAAAGTGTTTCATATTGTTCGATGCGGTAGTTGTCAGCGGGGTGACTGTTTCGCAGTTGGACTTGAGCTCTAGGCTGGTCGCAATGCGGAGAAGTTTGAAGGATTTCAAGATGCATCCACAGGATCCCGTGGAGCTTCGGCTTAAGTCATGGAGCGAGCTGAGTGACGTCAATACGGCGAAGAAGAAGATCGCAGAAGCTAACAATGTGTATCATACCGATGGGGTAGTCCTGGTTCCTAAAGACGACCCCGTTGTATATGGGAGGAATTTCGACTTTTTCAAGATGAAACCTCAAGGAACTCACACGGTAGATTTCATTCTGATGGACAACAATGGTACGATCGGTGTGTACGATCCGCGAAGCAAGCGGGACGTTGCGATCGGAAAGGTTTCGTGCACTTACCAGGCGGGGGCTGTAGTAGAGTGTGAGATTGTTAACAATGTATGGAGTGTTGTTGGCGTGAGGACAGACAAAACGCAAAGCAATGATATTCTTACTTACGAAAAGACGTTGCTAAATATCAGAGAAAACATAATCTTGGATGAATTGTTTGTCATATAGACACTCTGCCGTATAAATAAATATTTTAATCGTGTAAAATCATAGAATGGGATATATCTACATACTCACGTCGCCAAACGGAAAGTCGTATATCGGACAGACATCTCGACCTATACACAAACGACTCGAAGAACATGAAATAGGAAAGAGCAAATCGTCCCGGGCGATTTATAACGCCATTACATTTCATGGATGGGAAAACTTCGAAAAAGATTGGTATTATTGTCCAGACGAAGAATTGAACAAGCATGAGGAACTTATGGTAGAAGTGCTCGGAACGCTGTCGCCAAATGGGTATAATCTCAAAGAAGGTGGTGGTAATGGTAAATTGAGCGAAGAAACCAAGCAAAAGATTGGAGAAGGAAATAAAGGCAAAGTGGTGAGCGAAGAATCCAAACAAAAGATGAGGAAAGCACACATCGGGAAAACTCTCAGCGAAGGACACAAACTAAAGATAAGCGAAGTACAATATGGAAAAAAACACACCGAGGAAACCAAACAGAAGATTAGAGAAGGAAATAAAGACAAAGTGGTGAGCGAAGAAACAAAGAAAAGGATTGGAGAATCTAAGATTGGTGAGAAGAATCCCAACTCCAAGAGAGTATATCAGTATAACCTTGATGGCACCTTCATTAGTTCATTCGGGTCGAATGGGGAAGCCGCAAGGTGTCTAGATAAAAAAGAAGGGTCGAGTATCGCAAGGTGTGCCATTGGTAATCAAGGTCGCGAAACTGCATATGGTTTCAAGTGGTCGTACAACCCGCCCTCAGAATTGTTCAATATTTAAAACTTCTTCTTGTAAAGTAACATCATCGAATCTTTCTGGATTAACGTATTCAGATCAAAAATTCTGGTGGACTTAGAATCATCCATCAGATACCACGTACCCGCGTTCGCACACATCGTGACCCAATGATTTCCAGAATGCAACATGACAGAAAACAAAGTGTAATCAACATTTCCCACAGACATCGAAGTATCGTAGTGAATAAATTGCTTATCAGCGGACTTTTGAAAGATAATCGGCAGAATCAAGGGTAACTTAGTAAACTCTCGGGTGATGCCAGTGTCCTCGTCGCGCAAGTAATCTTCTATTCCCGCTACCACAGATGGCTTTGACATCGTCAGTGCGGAAAAATGCTCGTAGGACGTTTCGTCTTTGTACACCCTTTTCGACTGGCCGAGAAGAATGTCCGACAGGAACGAGCTTTTTGTTTTTTTAAGGTGTTCGTTCCACGAATCAAGGTTGGCTCCCTCAGGAAGCGGGAGGGATTCCTTCGAGACAAAAGCTCCGTCAAGAGTTTCGATAATCGCGAGGAATGCTTCCGTAGCATCGTACATTTTCTTTCCCCCAAAGTTCCTGTTGATTTTCACGAATATCTCAAAAAGCGCATCAAGATTGACGACCTTCTCGTGTTTGAAAGTGCTCCAATATTCTCGAGCTATTCTTGATAGTTCTACTGCGAAATCTGAGGAGTTTTTGCGTTTCTTTACAAGGATTTTTTCAAATATGTCGTCGCGCATGAGGTTAGAAATCTGTGGGATATGAAGAACAGCCTGAACTGCGGCGTTAAACCAGCATCTATTACTAAAGTTCTCGAATGTCAGCATTATGCTATTGAATTTTGTATATTTATTAAATTGTTATTTAAAATTGCAAGTTGTATTCTTTTTTGAGGCTCCTGATGGCACTATCAATACTCTGGCTGCAAACGCCGAATTTTGTAGCTACCTCCTTCTTATCAAAGCTAATGCTCAATTGAAACATGCAAATAACTATCATCGCTGACACAACAGTCCTCGGCTTGCGTCCAGAGTCAAAGGAGTCTGCCAAGGTGTCAATCATGTTCCAGACATTCTTCCTGAGCACCTTCATCGTGGCATTGTCAATGTCAAGCATTGCCACAAATTGTTCTGCAAGCACATGATTTGCATTTGTGTTTCCGTTGCTCGCGGACATGTACTGGGAATCCGAGAGATTTTCGCGAATGGACTTGATTCCAAAATTAATCAACTTGATGTCCAAGCTACAAACATTTGCGACGGTCCTTGCATCCCTCGCTGCGTGATGAATTTTGCATGAAAAATAAAACGCTGCTGCGATCAGGGCAACCTTCTTGCGCCCTGACAGCTTCACTTTGTCGTGGTGCATCGATGCAATGCTGACAGTCGTGTCAAAAATGACGCTCTCCTTCTGGATTTTGAAGGCATCGCAAATAATCTTCACAACCTCCCTCCTGTCGCGCGTGAGTTTCTCATCGGTTGTCATGAGAGATGCCTGCAGCCGCTTTGACAACACATTCTTGTCATCAATGTATGTCGAATACCCCTCGATTCCATGAAACCCGTTGTTGGAGCCGTCATCGCCATACGCATAGTCTGGGGTATCGTCCAAAACTTGTTCGACGACAACGCCACACTGTTGGCATACATCGCACGAAGACAATGAGTCAAAAATGTGATATTGGCTTGTTCCGCAGTAGCAAGTTCCAGGCTCTATTTGAGGGCGGGCAGACATGAACATGGTGAAAATCGAAAGTATGTATACATAAAAGCCCGTAAACAAAGTATATATGCACTTCGATGACGAT
>JBFYLN010000009.1:0-4157 GCA_041305425.1 Microcaldota archaeon
TCGTCTTTCCGGTTCGACTCCGGTAACGCCCACCAGGATATACGATACATTTCAGCTGTGAGCTGAAACTTGGTCGTGAGGGTTCAGTCGTGCCGCAAGGTAAACTCACATAAAGTGATAAATAGCCTAGCACCGCTGCGCTGGTTCGACTCCAGCGACGACCACCAGCTTTCGAGCAGGATTCTTAGGCTGGTCTTATCCTCAAAAAGACCAGCGCGCAATTAGGCTTGCGAAAATCGACCCCGGTACGGCGATGTCCAGAAAGGCGAAGGAGTAGCGAGCCAATCAAAGCCCAGGCGAAAGGCGACAGAGTAGCTTGGGCAACCCTCTCTCCCTGGCTGCATCTCTCCAGGCCCAGGGCCACGACGGAGTATAAAAGATGCATAAGGCCAAGCAAGACTGAGGAAAGATCGTAATTCTGGTAATCGTATAGATTCAAGTCCTCCGACGTGAGGGCTTATCAATCAAGGAATGGAGGAATTATGTACCTTCAAATATCTGACCTTGAACTGTACATGCGCTGTCCACGCGCGTACAAGCTTCATGTCCTGGATCATGTGAATCCTCGACACAAGAGCTTGAAAATTTGCAAGGTGAAAACCACAAAACGTGTGGTTGACGAAATTCATCATGGCGGAGGGTGGCCCCTCGTGCCGTATACGACAGATTCGCAAGAGATCGCTAAACTCTGCGAAGATGTCTGGAAGCAAGAGATTTCTGACCCAGGCGTAGACCAGAACGAACTTGCGGAGATCGCGATCCAGGCCAAGCCTGAGACGAAAAACAAACCAGGGACGCCTGCTGTGACGAAAGCCGAAAAGGCGTTAGACGAGATAAAGACGTTGATCACAGGCTATGTCAGGCTGGAGAAAGATGCCATAGTGCTTTACTCGAACGTGTATTTCGAGGACGAGATCGGAGACTGCACATTCGCAGGACACATAGACCTCATACGTAAGACACAGGACGACGGCATTGAAATTGTCCTCTTTAAAACTGGAAGCCAGGCACCGAGTCTCGCGTATCTGGCCAGAGACTTTACGATCTCGCTTGCGTCTCACGCGGTCTGGCAGGGCAGAATTTTCAATGATATTGAGTCCGAGCAGTACATCGAACTCAAGAAACTCCCTGTGGCAATCTGTTACTACCTCCCGTACCTCGAAACCTACAAACGCAAGAACGGAAACGGAAATAAAGGCGATCTCAAAGGCAACCCTGTCATCCCTGTCACTCGTTCCAAAAATACTCTGCTCTATTTCGAGTATGAAATCTTGCACGCTGTTTCCGGCATTGAAAGCAAGTATTTTCCAATGAACGTCAGCAATGCCTTTGGGTGCTCGATCTGCCCTTATGCTTACGCTTGCCAATCAGGCGTAGAACAGAAAATATCTGAACAGATTGCAGAAGTGTATGAAACCGTAGTCGATTGAGTTTTAAGGAGATTTATATGACCACGACCGAACTTCAAGCCTTACTAGAAAATCGCCTCGAAGGCGAAAATTTGAATACCACGAAAGAACGGCTGGGAAAAGAAGGGAAACTCACTTCTCCCACTTTCCCTGAACCGGATGAACCGCAAGAATCCAGGATGTCCGTACCGATGAAATCCAAAGAAATTGCAGTCCATCCACCGGAAGGTGCGATGTTGCCAGCACCTATTTCGACAGATGAAGATGGGTTTTCTCCAGACGATCTCATCATCCCGCGCTGGAAAATCGTCCAGCCAACGAGCAGAATCGAAGGAGCCAAAGAAGGCAACTGGTACAATTCTCTTACGGGTGAAACGTGCGAGAAGTTGGGAAATATCGCCTTTCTGATTCGCAAAAACGGAAGAGTTCTTTTCCCTGAGAACGATTTCTCTGGTATTAGGGTATGTTGGTCGAATGATGGAGTAAATCCTGCGTCCGACAGCGTACTTCTGCAAACAGGCCAGCAACCGAAATCTCATAATTGCATTGCACGAAGCAATGGTGATAGAGGCGTAATGTGCTCTTATGCTGAATGGCGCAAAACAGACAAGGGCAATATTGCACCTCTTTGTCGGGAGACGATCACTTTCTTGGGGCTCGACATGCAGTCGCTCACGCCTTTCATCATGACTTTTCATGGTGCATCGATGGCACCGGTCAAAAACTTCATCAGTGCCATGTTCTTGAAAAAGAAACAAGCAGCTATGCAAAAAAAAGAAGCGCATCTTCGGGATTTCCGCTTCGTCTTGTCTCTGAAGCTCCAGATGAATGAAAAAGGGAAATACTATATACCAGTGTTTGAGAAAATCGAACCGATCACTGACGAAAGCCAGCTTCAAATTCTCTCGTCATGTTTCCAATTACTTTCTCAAAAAACAGAAATCGTCGACACAGAATGCACGGAATGAGTTACAATGCAAAAAGATAGGTTAGAGAACACAAAAACGGTAGTACATGCCTTTCCGTTGATGTGTGAAGGGTTTACGCTTACCAGGAAATTGACCCGGGGTAGTTTGTACTGGTACGGGTTCAGGAAGCGAAATTACAAAGTAGAATGGGTCTATATCGGTACCGACTTAAACCTTGCAGAAAAAAAAATAACTGAATGGAAGAAACGAAAGGAAGCTCGTGCAGTGTGTATCTGGGCGTCTCAGTGCGCTAAATTTCGGTTCTGTGCGCATGGAGTACCACACTGCGTTGACAAGTTTTGTAATCAAGGCTCATTTTGTTATGATTACGAAGTTAAGGAAAACATTCAAATTAAAGACTTTGCGCCTAAACTCGTTGCGTGCAGTTTAGTTAACTAATGTGGAGATTTGTAATGAGAATTTTGGGGATCGATCCTGGTACTTTGAAACTAGGATGGGGCGTAATCGACGATGGGAAGTATATCGCATCTGGAGTACTGATCGCACCGCCTTCAGAGCATTTAGACCAGAGAATGAATTTTTTGGCGCGTGGAATCTTTGTGTTAGTAGACCAGCATAAACCTTATGAAATCGCTATCGAGAAGCACTTTATCGGGAAATACGCCACGGCGGCCATGGCATTGGGCGAAATTCGTGGCATGATTAAGCAGATCGCAAATGCTAAAAAAATTCCCTACTACGACTATGAACCTGCTCTTGTAAAAAGATCACTTGGCCCCGGCAACGCAAGCAAAACCTACGTTTCGAACATGGTCAGGGTAATTCTCGAATTAGGGAAAACGCCGGAATCGGATGAGGGAGACGCCCTAGCCGTGGCGTTGTGCCATGCCAACAGGGCACACAGGTTAGAAAAATGATAGAATCGGCGGTCGTGGTTCATGTTTGAAAGAAACGTTGATTTCGCCCGTGAGAAATTTCATCAGTGCCATATATCTCAAGAAGAAACAGGCGATGATTCAGAGCAAAGAAGCGCACCTCCGGGATTTCCAGATCGTTTTGAGCCTCAAGCTCCAGATGAACGAGAAAGGGAAATACTATATACCCGTGTTCGAGAAGGTCGCCCAGATTACCTCTGACGAAAACCAGCTTCAAATTCTTTCGTCGTGCTTCGACCTGCTTTCCAATAAAGCGGTAGACGTGGTGGACTCTGCTGACACTGAATAGACCGATCCGATACCGCCCTCCCAACACGGAGGGCATTTTAAGGAGAGATTCGCATGTTCGTTACAGTGAAAGAAGCGTGCAAAAAGACAGGATACGCGCGTGGCATGGGTAGTGTTGCCACAACACTAGATGCGCTCCCGGAGGAATGAAGATGGGAAGAAAAAGGATTGAAAAACAGGCTAAAAAATTAGGAATTGTGATAAATTCTATTAACTATGAAAGGCCATATTGGTTAGGGGAAAAGGGCGGAGAAGCCGGCGGGTGGACGTTGCAAACCAATCTTGGATTGGTTATTGCTTATACAGCCGATGAAATAATTGAAATTTTAAAACAAATGAAAAGGGAGCTGGGGGTTCATGGAATTGCTCTCGACAATGCTACCGAAAACCGATGTCCGATGATGTGGAGATTGAGCAATTAAGGTAGTTATCTCGTCACCAATCCACAGGGGGGTAGGTATTTGATACAACTACCAAGGGGATGTGAAGGATTTACGCTTACCAGGAAATTGACCCGGGGTACAAAGTAGAATGGGTCTATAAAAACAGGGAATCCGATAGATATAGAATGGAGGCAACGGCATGAATAAGAAAAA
>JBFYLN010000010.1:0-3164 GCA_041305425.1 Microcaldota archaeon
TCCGGTTGTACTATTAGGAGATGTTCTTTGTAAAACTGGAGTCTTGTTCGATTCGAAAAATCTCCTTTTACTTCACTATCATTCTTTTTCATTAGGTCGATATATTCAAGCGAACTTTTTCTCAATAGAAAAATGTGCTCTTGTGTTGGGAGCCAATCGATGATGCCTTCACTATGCCCAATCTTAATTTTTCCAGATGCCAGTGTAACGTCTCCCTTTCCAAAATAAACTGTGTTTGCGCCAACCAGCATGATGATACTTTTGTCAGTGAGCAGATAAGTTCCACTTTCAGAGCATTTCAAGCTAATTATCTTCTCTCCATTTTCAAGAAATTCTGAGGTCCTGAATTTTCTTTTTTCTACCTGTTCTTTCCCAACCTTAAAACTATACACTATCGTGTCATTCCCCTCTATCCAGCACTCACCGTCTTTCCATGATCCTTTGATTGTCTTGTGTTTCGAGTCCTGTGTTTTGGTTTGTTTGATTTGCGTACTTTGCCTGTACTCCACCAACGGTCCCGGGATGGTCATTGGTTTTGGTGTGCATGATGCGACCATACTGCCTGCTGCGAATGCGAAGAATAGTTTTTTCATGTTGCTCAGTATGATAAGATTTGGAAGTTACATTTTATAAAGCTTTATGGTTTAAGATCAGAGAACCGGAAACAGAAAACCTTTTTATTTCCAGACAGTGATAACTTTAGTATGAAAGCAGTCATCATGGCAGCAGGCGAAGGAGTAAGACTCAAGCCTCTAACTTCAACAAGGCCTAAAGTCATGCTTAGCGTTGCCGGGAAACCGATTCTCCATCATCTTATTGTGGAAGCAAAGAAAGCTGGCATTTCAGAAGTACTTATCGTAGTCCGTTACCTGAAAGAAAAAGTCATTGATTATTTCAAAGGCAAAGACCTTGGCCTGAAAATCACTTTTGTTGAGCAGGGGCGTGAAAACGGGACTGCGGCTGCAATCCTGGCGGCAGAAAAGGAAATCCAGGATACATTCGTTGTGCTGGCTGGGGATACGATAACCGAAGCGAGCGTCATCCGGAAAGTGATCGATGCGCACAAAAAAAACGGGCAGAACCGCAAGATTACTCTCGGAGTAAAGAAAGTTGCGAACCCGCATCTATATGGAGTGGTGGAGCTTTCTGGAGATACTGTAAGCATCTTTGAGGAAAAACCCGAGCATCCGAAAACCGACCTTGCGAATCTTTCAATTTACTGCATGGACGCGTCCGTCTTTTCTGAGATCCGCTCGATTCCAAGATCGCCTCGGGGCGAGTACGAGATAGTGAATCTTTTTGTTGGCGCAAAAGCAGTAGTTGTCGAAGGGTTTTGGATGGACATCGCGCACCCTTGGGATCTGCTTATTGCAAATGAATATTTGTTGAAGGGGATGGAAGCGCAGAGCGGGACAATTGAGAACAGTACAATACTCGGGAAAGTGATAATGGAGCCGGGCGCGAAAATAATTAATAGTTATATTGAAGGAGACATATTTATCGGAGCGAACAGTGTGATCGGGCCGAACGCTTATATTCGCGGCTCGACATCTATTGGTGCCAATTGCGAAATCGGAGGAGCGACAACAATAAAGAATTCGATTCTTTTCGATAACGTGAAAGCGAAACACCTTTCCTATATCGGCGATTCGATTATTGGCGAGGATGTGAATTTTGGATCCGGCACGCAAATCGCGAATTATCGTTTCGACTCATTAAATATAAATGTGCAGACTGAGCGCGGTTGGGCTAACACAGGCAGGAATAAATTCGGTGCGGTTGTCGGTGACGGGGTGAAATTCGGTGTGCTTGCTTGTACCATGCCTGGGAAACTAATTGGAGAGGGGAGCTGGATCAGTTCCGGCGTTGTGGTGAACAAGAACGTTCCGCCGCATTCGCGCGTTTATGTCAAGCAGGAATTGCGGTTCGCGATGGAAGCGAACGAACAGTAGCTTATGTTTCGATGCGGATAGATAGAATATCTTTGAGGTCGATTTAATCTATATTATCGCAGGGATCGATGCGGGAATAAAAACAGGATATGCGCTTCTCGACCTTTCGGGAAATCTTGTTTGTTCTGGTGTAGAAAAGGAAGCGAATGACGAGCGGATCATTCGGATCATTTCTTCGGTTGGGATTCCTTCTGTTATCGCATCTGATACTTCTCCGCCCTCTCATTTTGTCCAAAAGATCGCCGCCCGTTTCCAGACCAAACTTTTCCATCCCCGCCGCTCGCTTTCGCAGGAACAGAAGCGGATGATCGGACGGGAAATTTCCAATCCGCATGTGCGGGATGCGTATGCTGCGGCGGTGAAGGCTTATCGGAGATACGCGAATCGGCTTAAGCAGATCGATCTGATGGATGAGCCGGACAAAGAAAAATTGAAGCATCTTGTGATAAGCGGGTTTCCGATTGGGAAAGTTATAAAGAAGAGGAGATGAAATTTCATTTTTCCAGCTTCCGCTTTATTATCATTAAACCGGAAGTAACTTCCGTTTGGAAAACGAAAATGCGGAAGTTAAAATCGCGTACAGTTTTATCGAGCGTATCAATGGCCGTTATACTCTTTCTGACCCGCTTATCAAAGAATTTTTGGCTTCTGTTTAATCCTTTTCGTTCTGCATTTCGATCATTATCAATAATTCCGTACTCACTTTCTATTTTTTTTAAGTGGTTGGGGGGGGGAGAATCTATGTAAAGCCTTATAAATATTAGCTCTGTAAGAAATGCGGGCGGTGACTGCATCCTAGGATGACAGACTGTCCTTTGAATGAGGTGAAGAAAATGGAGAATCGGAACATAAGAAGAAAAGCAGTAGGTTCGAAGAGTGGCAGTATGGTGAAGGACGCCTGGTGCGCGCAGGTTTTGGAATGCGCGACAAAGAGCGGTGTGATGAGCAGGGCTGACTTCGTGAAGAACGCGAGCTTAGTCGGCGGTTCATTCCTCGGTGCGAGTTTGTTTGGGAGCAATGTTGCGAGAGCGCAGGGAGCACCATCTTCGGGCAGTGAGACTACGGTGTATCCAACTGATTCCTTAGACACAATCAGAACCGCAATCGCTAACAACGAAGTCGTGAATTTTGATGGAAGCTCCGGCCAACCATTCAATCTTTCAGCACCTGTTCTCGGTGGAACGGTCATTGATGTGAATCGTTCTGGCAACC
>JBFYLN010000011.1:0-7576 GCA_041305425.1 Microcaldota archaeon
ATCGGTTCGAACGGCTCTCCCGCCTTCTGCATTCATCGAGCAAGGACTCATTGGTCAACATCAAGGATGTCAAGCGCTATTTGAATGACCGTGTGCGGATCAATGCAATAGTCAGCTCGAAAGCTGAAACGAAAAAAGGGAACATCCTTCTAGACGTGGAGGATATGACCGGCTCGTTCAAGGTCGTGATATCAGGGAAACGCGACGAGAAACTGCTTGAGAAGGCAGCGCACATCCTGACAGATGATGTCATCTCGATCTCGGGAAAGGTGCTTGAGCCATACATAATCGCAGATGATGTCGAATGGCCGGAATTCCCGGTGACGCGCGAGCGGAAAAGGACGGAAAACGATTTGGCGATCGCATATTTGTCAGATACGCATTTCGGTTCGAAATATTTTTTGGAGCACGAATTCAAGAATATGATCGATTGGCTGCACGGAAAAGGCGAGGCGAAGGAACTGGCTGGCAAGGTGAAATACCTGATGGTCGCAGGTGATCTCGTCGATGGCATAGGCGTTTACCCTAACCAGGAAAAGGAATTGATCGTGAAAGACATTTACGCGCAATACAAGATTTTCGACGATTTTATTGAGCAGCTGCCTGATTGGATCGAAGTGATAATCAGCCCGGGAAACCATGACGCGGTGCGCAGAGGCGAGCCGATGCCGGCAATCGGAAAGGACATGATAAGCTCGGATGTGACATCGATTGGAAATCCGTCCATGGTTATTGTCGAGGGATTGAAACACCTGATGTACCATGCCACATCGATCGATTCCATGATCGCGAGCCTGCCAGACTCCTCGTATATGCATCCTGAGAAAGTAATGGTGGAATACCTGAAACGCAGGCACCTGTCGCCCATATACGGCGGAAACCTGATAATTCCGGAGAATATTGATTATATGGTCATAGATGATGAGCCAGATGTCCTTCATTGCGGCCATGTGCACAAGAACGGGTATATGCAATACCGGGGAACGGTGCTGATCAATTCCGGCACGTTCCAAGCAAGAACAGAATTCCAGATCAAGCAGGGCCATGTCCCGACTCCAGCCATGGTCCCGGTCTATGAACCCAAGCACGGAAGGATAAGGACACTCGATTTCAAGGATGTTGTCGTTTGATATCGTCAGGAAACAATGTGCGGGATAGCTTTATAAATCTGAACAGTAAATACTAAAATAGCAATTCAATAGGTGATCAGTATGTCGAAATATCTGATAGCAAGGCAACTCTCAGGAAAGAAGATTATAACCAATGATGGCGAAGACTTCGGAAGGCTTGTTGATGTCAACATAAACGAAGTTACGGGCAAGATCGAGACGATCAGCGTCGAGCCGAACCCAGACAGCCTTATCGCATCAAAGATGCAGAAGGACGAGGGCATGGTCAGATTGCAATACGAATCAGTATTGGCAGTCGGCGACTTTGTGATCGTAGAAAAAAGGAACATGACTTACTAGTTTTCGTTTTTTTAATTACATTTTTTTATGTATTTATTTTGTGTCGCCCAAAATCAATCGAACGTTACTGATACGGATAATGATGACCAATTGAGTTTATCCAAAGAAGTTGCGGAGTTAGTTGGGCTTTGGTTAGCCGAAGGAGACAATAAAAGTATACGCGAGATTACGATTACAAACAATTGCATTGAGCTTATCCAATTTTCTTATCGAGTGCTAAACAGATTGTTTAACAGAGCAAAATTTAGGCTTTATGTGTACTTATCAAAGGATCATTCTAAGGATATCCCAGGATTACCTAAAGTTGCAGTCACAAAATATTACAGCGATGTGAGAGCGAGAAGACCATATTTCATTTTAAGAATCGCAAGTACGGAATTAAATAGAGATTGGAAAAGAATTGTTGAAGTGATATGCTCCCAGGAACATTTATCAGACGATATATTGCGTGGATTTTTCGCTGGAGAAGGGAATATTAAGTTTGGTTCGCACCATAATCGGGCGATTCGTATCGCTCAGAAAGAACCAAAAAAGGTTATTAGCGCCATTCTCGATCGTTTAGGAATTGAATGGAGATTTTCAATAAAAGAAAGAGCGTACGTGATAGTCGGGCGCTCAAATTGGGAAAAGGCAGCAAAAATAAGAATTGCAGATTTACATCCTGAAAAGAAAAAGAAATTTTATGAAATTTACGAACAATATAGGCAATGGCACTACAAAAAACATCATATAAAAAATAACATTCTTAAGCATCTTTTTGAACCGAAAACAAGCAACGAATTAGCAAAGATTTATTGCAGAGAAGTGAGCAGGATTCAGGAAATATTGACGAAACTCAAAAGGGATGGAAAAATAACGTCTTTTAGAGTATTGAGTAAGAACTATTGGATTGATAATCGCGCAAAGGTCATTCTGATATCCGTAAGGAAAAAGAGAATTTTGGATTTACTCGATAAGCCCCGAAGGGTATTTGAGATAGCCAAGGCACTTAGTATTGATGATAAATGCGTCGTGCGTCGGCTTATAGAATTGAAAACTTTAGGATTAGTAAATAGGGAAGATTATTATTGGCATAAGATCAAAACAGATAATGAGGTGAGGGTTTGTGAATAGTTATCTATCTGGCATAGATGAAGCTGGCAGAGAAGCAGCTTTCTGTCTTGGGTTTTGAGTTTTGTTCAAGAAACTGAAACCGACAACAGGAAACTGTCTATGCAAGCAGCGTCATCGGGCCATTGGTGGTTTGTTCTGCTTACTGCAAGCGCGAAGACGAAAAAAAACTTAAGCAGCTTTGCAAAAAAGATAGCAAACAATTAAGCGCAAAACAGAGGGAAGAGGTATATACCGCCATCTCCCCTTTCGTTTCCTTCAGGTGGATCGAAATATCTGCCCAGGAATTGAACGTGTCCATGAAAGATATGAGCCTCAATGATATTGAAGCTAAAGCAATGGCAGAGCTCTCAAGGAAAATTAAAGATGGTGACCTGATGATTGATATGCCGGATCGCTATTCCTGGACTTTCCGGAAAAGAATGGATAAATTCGGTGCGAAGAAGTTTGAGGCAGAACATAAAGCAGATGAGACTTATCCGATTGTTGCTGCAGCATCGATTTGCGCAAAACTTACGCGCGATAAGAAGATCGCCCAGATAAAGGAGCAGACGTGCGACTTCGGCTCCGGATATCCGTCTGACCCGAAAACCATCGCGGCGTTGAAAGATGACTCGAAACGAGCGCTGCTTAAACAATTCATCCGAACCCGCTGGAAGACGCTGGAAAATCTGAAGCAGAAGAAGCTCTTTGATGGAGAATGAAAAGAAAGAGCACATCAGAAGAAGGCAATAGATTAGAGGTTAAAAATATGGCTAAAGTCAGGATTAGAAATGAAGGCACGGAATTCGTTGTCCCAGATGGAGAACCGCTACAGCCGTATGCAGAAAAACATTCCTCCATGCTCTTTGGCTGCGGGAAAGGGGAATGCGGGACGTGCATCTGTTCGGTGTCAAAAGGATCGGAGAATGTGTTTGCGAAAACCAAAAAAGAGGAGGAAACGCTCGCACGGATGTCCGCTTATCCAAGCCAGAGGCTAGGCTGCCAGATAAAGGTAAAGAAGGGAGAAGTTGAAATCGAATACTGAATCCCACCAGCTAACACAAAACATCAGCTTTATAAAGTTTCATTGCGCTAGTTTATAACTGTGCGGGTAAGTCCACGGAACCGGTACGCACCGTATGGCGCGCGCTCCTTAAATGGGGTAATCGACCGTGGGTCCGTAAATCTTGTTTTAATAGAATTCTGATTTTAAAAAAAGGAAATCAAAAAGAAAAAGATAATATTGAATTTGTATGTCAGAAACAGTCTACTGGACACTTCCAGTTGTTCCGTTGCTCTCAACAATAACAGTCCCTTTCATCGCCATGTGCGTAAGGGAGAAATAGCTGAAAGTTCCAACCTTGTCAAACACAATCGTTGCAGAAGTACCTGAAGCAATCACTTTCGTGTCGAAATTCCCGGTGCTTGTCGCTGAACGCGGATAGGCGCCAGTGTTCTTGAATGTTATGCTATCCCCGACTTTCAAGTTAATCGAATCCGGAACAAATGTGAAATCCTTTATTTCGACTTCGTAAGTCTGCGGAACATATTCAAGAGGAGCGGCTTTTTCCAATGTGAATGTAGCACTTTTGGTTATCGCTGGAGAGTATGGCGTACCATCGTTATTCACAAGCTCCACAGTAATCGTGTGGCTGCCTAGAGCGACTGATGGCAAAGTATAACTTTTTCCAAAGAAACTTGCATAAGGCCCATCATCAACGCTTATCTTAAAGTGCCCTTCACCATCCTTGTTTGTCGAGCTGCCTGATTTCACAAGCAGATTGGATGTTGTAAGCGTGACTGGCACATCAGTAAATTCATCAGTTACTTCAATCGAGCTCAAAGAAACCGGAGAGCTGATCGAGAAGCTTGGCTTTACTGTTGGAAGCAAAGGCGGCTCGGTGACATTCGTATTATTCACCGGGGGCTTTCCGCTTAAATCAATGCAGCCAAAAAGCAAAACTATCGCAAGGAACGAAAAGATCAACATACGTTTCATAAATCCCACCTGAATAGATGATGATGACAATAGGATTTATAATAAGATTATGAAGCGAAAGGATAATGGAAAATCCAAAGCAGGATAAAGCGCAAGCGATAATCTTTGATTTCGATGGTGTGATCGTAAAAAGCGAGCCGCTGCATTACAAGACATTTTGCCAGGTGCTGGAGCCTTTCGGAATCTCTATTGCACGTCCTAGGTGGTACAGGGAATTTGCCGGCACAGGGTCAAGGTCGATAATCACACAACTTCTTGAAGAGAATGGGATCAGGTTGAATGAAAAGGAATTGGATGAATTGATTGAAAAGAGAAAGAGTTTGTTCACAAAATACGCTACGCAAAGAAAGCTGAAGCCGAATCCCGGGCTTAGAAAATTCTTGATAGAGATCAAAAGCAAAGGCATTAAGACCGCGATCGCGTCCGGCGGGCATAGGGGCAATATCGAGCAAGTTCTGAATCTGATTAAGCTTGAAAAATATTTTGATTCGATTGTCGGTGGCGAAGAAGCCAAAAAACGGAAGCCAGACCCTGAAGTATTTCTACTTGCAGCTTCAAAATTAGGAATCGAGCCAGGCAGGTGTGTTGCGATTGAAGATTCGATTCCAGGCTCAGTTGCAGTAAAAAGAGCAGGAATGACACTAATCTGTTTCGATTCTCCTTCGAGGAATGCTTTAAAAAATAGCTGCGTTAAATTGATATCCAGTTACTCGGAATTTCCGCTCGGGTTGCTGGATGTGGATTTATGATTCGGCTTGAGCTGGACCGAAAAGCCAAAAGTGTAGAAGTACGCGAGCCCTCTGATGTGAGCTCGCTCCAGAACGGCTTTTATGGCCAGATGAACAAAGGGATTATTTCTTTATCACCTGAAGAAGCGCTTTATGTGATGGATATCAGGAATGGAAAATGCCATGACACGAATGGGAATTCGTGCACGTTCAACACCATCGCTTCTCTTTTTATCAGCAACAAGAAACTGCTTGCGCGCTATCTGACTTACAAGGACTGGCGAGATAAGGGATTGATCGCACGGGATATCAGTGAAGCAACTGGAAAGTATGGAAGATATTCAGTCAAGAAATACACTGGCGGGAAGTTCGAGCCGGATGCATACTCGTTTGAAGGGATATTCTTCCATGATGACTTGCAGACGGTGCTGGACGACGAAATAATCGGAAAAGAGTTGTATGAACGATACTGGATCGGCCAGTTCGGGACGTATAAGGCATCGCACCGCGGCAGGGTGACAAAGCTCGACATTTATGAAACGATATTCCTGCTCAAGCACGGTGGGCTGCGGCTCTTGAATTCTGATATGGATAGGGTTTGGAAAAAAGCCATGAAAAGGATCAGATTCTTCGAAGATATGTACACGGTGTATGAGGATTGGAGAAAGAAGGGATATATTGTGAAAAGCGGGTTCAAATTCGGTACCCATTTCCGCATTTATTTCCCAGGGGCTTCACCAGTCCTGGCAGACAAAGATTGGATGCACTCAAAGCATGTGATCCATTGCTTTCCCCGGAAAGCGAAGATGATAATCTCCGAATGGGCACGGGCGATCCGGGTAGCACATTCGGTGAAAAAAACATTCATACTTGCGATCCCGGGAAAGAAGAAGGAGAAAAGGAAACAAAAAATGTTGCTGGATTTCCTACTGTTTCATAGAAAGAAAGATGGGATCGAAACGCCTAAGGACGGGAACCCGAAATACCTCATGTACTCGCTTACCGAAGATGAGTATATCGGAGGGGAAGAGCTTGCGCATGCGCTTGACGAATGCAAAAACATGGGGCTTGAGATGATCATGGCGATAGCTGACCGGGAGTCGAGCGTAACGTTGTATGAGATCAAGAGGATCGCCCTGCCTGGAAGCGATTATGATTACTTTGAGATTGAGTGGGTCCAACCGTAGGACCCACTGCTCTCGAAAATTGCGATTTTCTCGATAGAATGGGTTCAGCCATAAGGGTGTTCAGTTTCCAGAGTCCAGTTAAGTGAACCCAAGCCATGTTCTTTTTTAATCCTTTTTAAGCTTAATGTATACAGGGATAACTGATGGAAAAGACAATAGCGACGATTTTATCAATTTCAATATTGACACTCTTTATTCTGAGCGCATCCGGCAATGCGACGATTATCACTTCTGGTGATGGTGGAGCGGCATTTGCTGTCGATACTTCAGTCGCCAAATGCAGGGAAAACAATAATACAAATGTTTTCCTTTGCATAGGCAATATCGTGAAGATTGGGTCAACCCTTGATATGAATGGGAGCACATTTTACAAACCAGATGGAAGCGTTGTGGAATGCCCTGACATAGAACCCACAGATATGGGCGCAGAATGCGTTCAGCTTCTTCATATTAACTCATGCCAGAATGTATCGGTTTGCGCGAATCTGGTATTTGACCCGGTTACAAACACAAGTGTGATCAAGAGTGATGATACGAAAAAAGGGCAGTATGGGGTCGGAGTCCCTGACATTGAGCTTAACCTTACCCAAACTGAGACCCCAGTCCAGGAACAAAAGGGAATTCTTGGGCAGGACACATTCGTGTTTGCGATTATCCTCGTTGGCATGTTTGCTGTTGCAATAATAAATTATGTGAACTTCAAGTCGAAAGAGATAGATTAGAATATTAAATCGAGACCCGAAACTCGGGACTCGGTACATTTTCTTGGGCCCGTAGCTCAGGCTGATCAGCTGATCGTTCCCTGTTTTGGGTGTTCAGTGTCCTGATCGGGAGCAACTTGGATAGATTGGAATAGTGCAAAATTTTGCGCTTTTCTGAATCCATAGCGACGCTCTCCTAAGGCGAAGGTCTCGAGTTCAAAAGTTTCGGAAAATCGAATATTGGTTTCCCGATACGGAATGTCTCGACGGGCCCGTAAAATTTTCCAGCAGCTGTTAGATTTCTTTTATCTGAGAAACCGATTCTCCGCATCCATAAATGTAATCTTTTCCTACCGTTTACATCAAAACAGTATACTGTCGTTGGGTGCTTAAACCTATT
>JBFYLN010000012.1:0-3187 GCA_041305425.1 Microcaldota archaeon
AATCAGGTACAATGCTTAAGACTGCGGAATCTGCAATGAAAAGTAAAGCAGGGGAGCCATGCCAAATACCAGAAAATTGCGAAACAGGATTGGATTGCATATCGAACCGATGTACATGAAAAAGGCTCAAATAACAGTCGAATATCTTCTTCTTTCTTTGATAGCGATCACTCTGATTTCTTTTTCTATACTCTCTTTAGGAAGCATCAAGAACGCTGCAGACAAGTCTTATGACGCTGTGCTGTTCAAAAGCTCAGCAATAGACCTTGGAAACGCGATGGGGGAGGCGTGCGCGCTTGGGAGCGGAAGCATGCGGATGGTGTTTGTGCGGTCTGAGATGGATGTGAGCGGGACGCAAAAAAGGTTTGCGGTATTTAAACAAACATACGGCAACCTGTCGATTGTCCGGGATGTATACTGCGATGTTTTGGATGCAACTGACATAAGTGGAAATATAAAAATAGAAAATAATAATGGAGAGATTGAACTTTCCAAGGCGAATCCTTAGCTGGGGTTATTGTCCCTAATTTATAGGATTGTCATCTTCCCGAACTTACCCAAAGTCAATTGGGATTTCCCCTGCCACTCGTTGACATAGCCGTTCTCGATCTTTACTTTTCCGCCTGCGCGTATCCGGTCGATTTCGTCGTTCCACAAAACCAAAATTATCGATCCGCTAGCGTCCGATATGTTCGCATTCGCCACACGGAGTTTCCTGCCGTATTTGTTCATTTCCCGAGGAGGCTCGACTGAAATGACGTCCGCTTCGATATTCACGCTGCCAGTTCCTGGCTTAAGCTCACTGATATTCATCTGTTTACACCTCAGAATAATCATAGTTGTGAAAGGGCAAGATTATAAACAGTTGGCATTTCGATAGTATGTATGGCAAGGATTGCAAAGCATGCTTTTTTGGCACTGATATTCATTATCGCGTTCGCATCCGCTACTCCTTATAATCTGACGATATCGATAAACAGCGGAGCAGAATATACGAGCGCGCGTGAAGTGGGTTTGACGTTGTTTGCGGATAATACGAGCGCATCGACAAACTGTTCGCTTGCCAATACGAATGCCACAGGAACGATTTTTGCCTATTCATCACCTGCATCATGGAATCTTTCCTCCGGCGATGGGAACAAAACCGTATTCTTCAAATGCACAGATGACGGAGAGAATTGGTCAGATGTTGCCAGCGACTCGATTGTTCTTGATACCATCGCGCCATCGATTGGTTCATTGAGCCCGGCAAATGGAAGCATAATAACAAGCACCACCCCGACGATATCCGCAGCAATAAGCGATTCGGGTTCAGGTGTCAATACGAGTGGCCTTGTTATGAGTGTTGACGGAGCGAACATTAGTGCGGTATATTCGAGCGGAACGCTATCTTTCCCAGCGAGCCTTAGTGAAGGAACACACAATGTTTCGGTTTTTGCTTTGGATAATTCTGGCAATTCGAGCTCAGTCTCATGGAATTTCACTATTGACAAATATCCAGAAATAGGTGATGTTTCACCTTCAAACAACAGCTTTTTGAAAAGCACTTCGCAAACTGTTTATGCTTTGGTTAGCGATTCTGGAACCGGCATAAATTGCACAAGAAGCTATCTTCGAATAGATGGAAACAGTGTTAATACGACGTGCGCTAGCGGAAGGCTGGAATATTCTGCAACGTTTAGTGAAGCGAAGCATACTGTAGAAGCGATTGAGTATGATAATTCAGGAAACAGCATAACAAAAACCTGGTACTTTACAATCGATAAGACCGAGCCGTCTTTTGGATATGTTTCACCGGCTGATAAAAGTACTGTAAGCTCCCCAGCTGTAACTGTAACAGCGAGCATCAATGATTATGTTTCAGGGATAAAAGCAACATCAATTGTTTTCAAGATCGATGGTGTGGCAGTAACAAGCGGAGCAAATTACTCTAACGGCCTTATTTCTTTTTCAGCAACAATGAAAGGCGGAGCGCACAATGCAGAGATATTTGTTGA
Organism: Microcaldota archaeon; assembly: GCA_041305425.1. GTDB lineage: Archaea > Micrarchaeota > Micrarchaeia > Anstonellales > Bilamarchaeaceae > CAILMQ01. The sequence continues at coordinate 1,998 of JBFYLN010000012.1, forward strand.
TGATTATGCAGGGAACAGCGGGTATAAGTATTGGACATTTTCTGTGACGACAAAAGAACCGACGATGGATACGCTTGCGCCTGCGGATAATGGATTTGTTAACAATTCGAAACCGACAATATCTGCAAGAATTGTCGATGGAGGATCTTCAGGAATCCAAAACAGCTCGATAAAGATTTTTGTGGATGGGACAGAATATACGTACAAGGCAACTTATGATGGTGTGAAAAGAATCATTACATATTCTCCGACAACTGATTTGACTGAAGGAAAGCATACTGCGAAAGTACAGGCAATGGACAACATTGGGAATTCCGGGTCAAAGGAATGGTCTTTCACGATTGATAAGACTGCGCCAGGTGCGGTCAATGGTTTGAGTATTGCGATGAATGGAACGAAAGCAACAATTTCCTGGACACCGGTTACCGGAGCATCCAAGTATAAGGTTTATCGGAGCACGAGCGCGATTGGTTCAATATCAAGCCTCGTAGCTAGTGCAAATGTGAATACAACGAAATATACAGACAACTTAGCCTCGGGAAAATTATATTATGCGGTCACAGCACTCGACTCTGCCGGTAATGAAGGCGCTCCCGGATTTGTTGGATCATGCGCGAAATATTCGAATGGCTGGACTGATTATGCATGCTGCTCGGATGTTGATTGTTCTAACGGGACCAAATGTGATTCTTCAACTCACATTTGTGTGAAGCAGGTTAAGATATTCACCAAAGCAGAAGCTCAGGATGCGCTGGATTCGGCTAAAGCCGCGATTTTTGACGCGCTCACGGATGGAAAGGACATAAACGAATCGCAGGCACTTATAGACCAAGCGGATAGCGCGATGGCGACTGGGAATTATTCTGCCGTGGTGGATTTTTCGAACTCTGCTAAACTCGCGCTTTCACTTGGGAATACTCAGAATCAGACTAATTCGAATGATACGAATATAACGAACCAGACAACTGTTCCAGGAAAGAAGAAACCGTTCCCGGGGTGCAGCAGCAGTACGGCGATGATACTACTTACGGTTATTTCTTTGGGAATTTATTACGGGGTTGGAAGGAAGTAGAAATTAATCGATTCGGATTTGGTTTTCATTTTTTTTGGATTTCGATTCGAGCGGATTCGGATTTTTAGTCATATTGCGTTTCGTATAGGCAAAAAACCAGGTGAATTTTTGAACCGAG
>JBFYLN010000013.1:0-3129 GCA_041305425.1 Microcaldota archaeon
ACAAAACAAGAGAATGACAAAAAATAAAATTTTTTTGTCAGCTGCTGTAAATCAAATTTACAGCACAAGAACGCAAATCCGGAAAAGAGCATATCTCGAAATCGAATCGCGATAATTTTTATTGGTTATTTGTGCGCAAGCGAACAAGCGCGCATATTCAGTTGTTTATTATTCCCGTGCTTCATTATCTTTCAGAATTATCTCAAGCTTCTTTTTCAATTCAGGAAACTCATTTTTAAGAACTGACCAAACGATCTCATAGTCAATTCCTGCATAATCATGTATCATCTTATCTCGCATGCCTGCGAGATCACGCCATTCGATGTCATCATATTTTTGCTTGATTTCTTTTGAAAGTTTTTTGCTTGCTTCTGATGTAAATCCTATCGGATTTACATCAACCATGTTCGTCGCAACGAACATGGTGCGCCTTTTTTGGTTCCCAAAAAAGTGCGTCGGGACAAAATTTTACAATTTTGTCCTTCGCCAGTGATCTCAATGCATCTTACAGTTGCATATCTAATCGCAATGTCTTTAGCAAAACGATTTTCGTCAATACCTTGAGTAATCTTCTGTGCATCTGATATCGCATCGAAGATATGTTTAAGATAAACAATCTCGTCTTTTTTCATACGATTTGCACCAAATCCTTTTCGATATAGGGTTTAACATACGGGCAAATACTTCTGAAGGTAAGGATATCAAACTTTTTATTTGTTTTATCCTGGAGCACATTCTCAACATGAACCAAATCAAGAAGCGAGAAATTTTTCGGTGGTTCTATTACTACATCTATATCATGGTATTTCTTTTCCTTTCTTGCGAAACTTCCGAATAAGTAGGCCTTTTGTATACCGTATTCTTTAAGGGTATTTTTTATCATATCAATTATTTCGTCTCGCTTCATAATCATATCACTCATGAAAAATTTATATATCTGCTTATCATCAGAAGGTAATTCCGAAAATAGATTCGTGAATGATACGATCATCCGAGTCGTGATTGTTTTTGGTTTTGGGTTCGCACCAATATGGCAGTTAATTTCGTTTCAATTGAAGGAAGAATTAAAAGATAAGTTGAATATGTATTTTCTAGGTGAAGAATTGAACAAAGAAGAATTGATCGGCCTTATTCAAACAGGTGAAGGTTACACCCTTGAATTCAAGGAAAGAATCCCGTCAGATCTAGGCAGGCATATCTGCGCTTTTGCAAATGCATCTGGCGGCAGGGTAATTCTTGGTGTGCGGGATGATAGCACTTTTTCAGACTATCGTATGGCGAATAATGATGAAGCTGCAATAAATAATACGGCAAGAAATCTCGAACCCTCTGTTCGTGTGTTTGTTGAAAGAGTGGATGATTTCGCAGTCATACGTATTCCTGAAGGTGAAAATAAGCCATATTCATCGGCAGGTCAGTTTTTTCTTCGTATTGGTTCAACTTACCAGCAACTAAAAAGAGATGAGATCCGCGAATTCTTTCTGAAGGAACGATTAGTGCGCTTTGATGAGAAACCGAATATGGATTTTGATTTCAGCAATGATTTTAACTCGAAAAAGTTTCATGATTTTCTCGCAAAGGCAAATATTACTCCGCTGACAAATGAAAAAGACACACTACACAATCTCAATCTTCTTGATGGCGAACACATGCGGAATGCCGGAATTCTTTTCTTTTCCAATACCATAACTAAATTCTTCATTAGCGCAACTGTTGTGTGTGTTCTTTATCAAGGTACGACAAAGCAAACAATACTGGACAGGAAGGAGTTTAATGCGGATACTGTATCGAACTACGGGGATGCTTTGACTTACCTGCGTTCAAAGCTTAACACTTATTTTATCATCAAAAAAGAGCGTACTGAGAAATTGGAGCTGCCTGAAGAAGCATTGCGTGAAGCCCTCATTAATGCAATTGTGCATCGAGATTATTTTTCAAATGGCCATGTTCAAATTGATATTTACCTGGATCGAGTAGATATCTCCAACCCCGGCGGACTTGTACCCGGTCTTGCCAGGAAAGATTTTGGTAAAAGAAGCATGCCTAGAAATCCGCTTCTAATGGATCTTTTTCTGCGCATAGATAAAGTAGAAAAAGTGGGTTCTGGGATCAAAAGAATACATGATACCATGAAAGAGTATGGTCTTTCTGCTAAATTCGATATAAGCGAAGATTGGTTTTCTGTGGTGTTCCCGAGAACTTCCCTGCTTGGAAGTGCCAAAGAGAGACTATTCCAAAACTATCCTAAAACTATACCAGAAACTATACTAAAAATTCTTAATGCGATTCAGGAGAATCCGAGAATAACAATTCCTGATTTGGCTGAAAAATCTGGTCTTAGTGAAGTTGGTGTTAAGTACAATCTGAAAAAACTTAAAAAACAGGGACTGGTTAAACGTATTGGCCCTAAGAAAGGCGGGCACTGGGAGATAAAAAATGAAAATGGATTACTATCAAGGAGCAATGGATTTGCATAGAAAGCTTAAGGGGAAATTAAAGATCGTTGGCAAAAGCAAGATTAAAACGACTGACGACCTTTCAATGCTTTATACTCCGGGAGTGGCCGAACCGTGCAGGCAGATCGCAAAGGACAAAACACTCGCATACTCGCTTACAATGAAGCATAATTGCGTCGCGATTGTGACTGATGGAACACGAGTCCTTGGCCTTGGGGATATCGGGCCTGAAGCAGCGCTTCCAGTCATGGAAGGAAAAGCACTTATCATGCAGCAGTTTGCGAAAATCGACGCGTTCCCGATTTGTTTGGATACGAAAGATGCGGATGAAATCGTTCGGACTGTGAAAGCCCTCGCTCCAGTGTTCGGAGCGATAAACCTGGAAGATATCGAGACTCCGAAAGTTTTTGAGATCGAAAAAAGGCTGACGGAAGAGCTTTCGATCCCCGTCTTCCATGATGACCAGCACGGGACTGCAATGGTTGTTCTGGCTGGACTAATAAATGCGCTTAAGGTTACGGGAAAAACAAAGGACGCTCGGGTCGGGATTGTGGGGGCTGGTGCGGCAGGTTACGGGATAGCGAAATTATTGCACGAGTATGGATTTTCGGATCTTATTGTTTTTGATAGCATGGGGGCAATTCATAAGGAAAGAAGCGATGTGTTGGAAAGC
>JBFYLN010000014.1:0-7464 GCA_041305425.1 Microcaldota archaeon
TTCGGTATCGGGCCGGATTTTGGGGCTTCATTTACAATGCCAGGCATACCAAACCTGAATAGCCTTCCGCAGATGAGCGGCTCGACTATAACGAACCTGACAAACGTTACAAACATTACAAATTGAAGGTGAAAAAGTGCCATTTGACCCTGATAAATTCATCAAAAAAGCAGCAGCAAATGTAGCAGAATCGATAGGGACGCAGAAAGCGATCACCGCAGTTTCCGGAGGAGTGGATTCATTTGTCGCAGCAACACTCGCGTCAATTGCGATCCCGAATCAGTTGGTTTGTGTGTATGTGGATAACGGACTGATGAGGAAAGGGGAGAACGATCGGGTGAAAAAGGCTGCAGAATCAGTATCCCTTCCACTTAAGATAATTGATGCGAGGGAGCGGTTCTTGAAAGCTCTTGTCGGGATCGATGAACCGGAAAAAAAGAGAAAAGTGATCGGAGAGATGTTTATCCGCGTATTCGAAGAAGAGGCGAAAAAGAGCAAGGCTAAATTCCTGATACAAGGAACGATCGCGCCAGACTGGATCGAATCCGGCGGGCTTGGCCGCGACACGATAAAATCGCACCATAATGTCGGCGGATTGCCTGAAAAAATGGATTTAAAATTATGCGAGCCGCTTCGTGAATTGTATAAGCATGAAGTGCGCGCGGTCGGAAAATCCCTTGGTTTGCCGGAAGCGATCTTCAATCGCCAGCCGTTTCCCGGGCCTGCGATTGCAGTACGAATTGTAGGGGAAGTCACTCCGGATAAAGTGCGCATTGTGCAGGATGCATGCGCGATAGTCGAGGAGGAGCTTGAGAATGCGGCAAAAGAGAAGAAGATGGAGCTTCCCTGGCAGTATTTCGCTGCACTACTCCCCACAAAAACAGTAGGTGTACGGGGGGATGAACGTTCTTACCAATATACCATTGTTGTCCGCGCGGTCCGCTCGCTTGATGGCATGACGGCCAATTTCTCGCACGTTCCTTTTGACGTCTTGCAAAAGATTTCGACAAGGATAACGAATGAGATAAGGGATGTGGGAAGGGTCACCTACGATATTACGAATAAGCCGCCTGGGACGATTGAATTGGAATGACACGTTGATTTACTTTTAGTACTATTAGGTACTAAAAGTAAAGAAAACTTAACTTTTGATGGATAAACGTAAAGATTATAAACTCTATTTGCCATAATAAGTATATGACAACCAGATGGGACATATTGTTCAGGTTATTTGAAATCAAGGAGGCTAGGTTAGGGGATTTGGCAAAAGCAACAAATACTTCGCCATCATCAATCCAGCAAAGACTAAAAGAATTGGTTGATCTTAAGCTGGTTAAACATGTGAATAAAAGTTACTCCCCAAATAAAGAGAACCCGAAAACATTCAATGTCTTCAACATAATGAAATTCTGCAAACAAAAAGGCTTGAACCCAAACACATTGCTCTCCATTGAGTTGTCAAAGATAATTGTTGTAGGATTATCAAAGGCGGAACTGGATCTCGAAGATTTCAAAGACATGAACTACAAAACTGCAAGAAAATACCTCACATACCTGAACAGGATGAACCTACTGTTTGTCACATCCAAACGGCCGCTGCTAGTCAAGTTCGTATATGATCCGGTCTTTGATGAGATACTTGATTTTTTCGGGAAGAAAAAACCAGAAGCAAAAATCGTGTCCGTGATCATGGAATCAGACTATGCTGAAATAGCAAAATCACTGAAAAATCTCAATACGCTAAATAAGGGCAAAAACATCCTTGACATGGAAACAGAGATGAAAATCGAATTCGCCTCAGCCTCAACGCAATTGGAGGGAAATACATTCACGCTTGAGGAAACCAAGGACCTGATATTCCATGATGTCATACCTGCTGATAAAAAGCTCAAGGAAGCCAATGAAGTCAAGAATTACTTCAACGCAGTCAATTACCTTTATTCGAATTTGGAGAAACCTCTTTCGATAGACCTGATCCTTGACCTGCACCGGATCGTAGTGTATAATTTGGGAGTGAAGGAAGGAGTCCGAACGGCGAGGGTTTCCATAAAAGGGAACCCGTTCTACAAAGTGGCGAATTTCCCGGAGATATTCCATAAGCTTGATGATCTGTGCAGGAAAGTGAATGAATTCAATTCTAGAAAGCAGAAAACGAAAGATGTAGTCGAATTTGCGACGTTTGTCCATAATGAAATCCAGCATATCCACCCGTTTGAAGATGGCAACAGTAGGACGACAAGGCTTATCTGGAATTATGTACTGATAAAAAATGGATTTCCTTTGATCAATATATACTCGAATACGAAAGCGGAATACCTTTCATTGACAAAACTTGCACGGCAAAGAGACGACTCAAAACTGAATTCGTTCCTGGTAAAGATAATCAAGGATAATCTTTTCAAACAAATGAGAGCCTGATGATTACAACTTCATATCAGGCTCGCCACAAACCTTGAGAATTTCCTCTGGAGTTCATAATTCGCTTTTGTGGAATCCACATTCGCCGCGACCCTGCAGTTCAGGTCAGCTATGATTGGTGATGAAGAGGAACTTTCAGACGTGGTCCGGATATGCCTGGACATGCGCTCATGAATATCAGATGGCGGATGGCTAACAACGATTTGCGGCAGTTTTTGCTGCTCCTTCTCGACTTTCTTAGGCGTAACCGCTAACCTCGAACGGATAACCGCCTGTTCTTCTTCCTTAAACACTGAAGATACCACTTTCTACACCCGTTTATACATTTGCCCAAAACCATTTATAAAGCAATCATCCAAATATTTTAATCATGCCAGAAACAGCCAAAGCAAAAGAGCTTATCGCATCAGGAAAGCTCCGTGAAGCAGGCAAACTTATTGACAGCATTTTACGCGAGCGGGAGAATGACGAGCTTTGGTATCTGAGAGGGCTTGTGTCGCTAAAACTTAGGAATTACGACGATGCGGTCGAACATTTCGAGCGGGCGCTATTCATGAAAAAAAGCCCGATATATTTCAGAATGATCGGGGTCGCGAGAATGGAGCTTTTTGAGCTTGAAAGAGCGATCGGGGATTTTGTCTCTGCCTTAAGCCTGGACCCAGATGACCTTCTTGCAAATTTCTACACTGCAATCTGTTACATGTTCCTTGACGACCCGCGCAGCGCAGGATACCTGAAAAATGCATATGCAAAGGATAGGGAGAGGACAAGGGAGCTTCTCAAGGATTTCTATATCATGTTCTTCAAGCAGGACCCGCTTCTTGCGAAGGCGATAAAGCAAGATATGGAGCGAAGGCTGGATAAGATACAGACGAATTGAATCTCCCTTGCACGTATATCTTCTTAAATGATTCATTCTGGATATTGTGATAAAAGATGTAAAAACATATATTTATAAATAGTTTCATGCATATTATAATTAGGTGTAAAATATGGTTGAACTTAAGCAAGCATCTGTTGAAAAATCTGATAAGACTACTTTGAGAAGTTTAGTGAGGGATAGAATTGTAAAACCTGCGAAATCTGTTTTCTTTGGCTCTGTCGCGTGCCTCTCAATGGTTTTTTCAAAACAGGTTCTAGCAGAGGAAAAGGCATCTGCTGTACAATATCCTCCAGAACCAAAAAGAACTCCAAATCCAAAGAATAGGCTAGATCTTGAAACGTGGCTGCAGGAAATCAGACTCGAAGCTAAGGCGATGGCAGTTCTCAACAACAACTTGTTCGAAGAAACAATCGGTCTTGCTAGAATGGGCGGGGCTGACGAAAAAGCGGTTCAAAGGATTATCGACTCTTTCAACAGGCATTTATAGAAAGCCAAATACAGAACAAGTGAAGCGCCCAGTTCCATTTTTTCAGCCTGTTCCTAATCTCTCTTTCATTTCCCTTAGCCACGGGTTTTCGCTTATTTTTTTCAGCTGTATTTTCATTGCAAGGCGTTCAAGGTCCGTGGGTCCAGACCTGCCAAACTGTTTTTTCTTCTTGATTTTTATCAGGTAGTTCCGGTTCGCCAAAAGAAGGTGAATGCAAAGCTTTTCTGCGCGTGTGCGCTCTTTTTGAACGGATTCAAGTTCCTTTAGCGCATCGTATTCCTTCACCGAACCTTTTCCTTTGGCATGGTGCATTGCATACTCTTTTTCCTCTTCCTGCATATGGAGTTTTTTTATTCTTGCCAAAAACCGCTTGAGGGGAAGGTCGACCATGGATTCGTTGATCAGCTCTTTCCATCCTTCCCGCTTCAATTCATTGTCCTTTTTCTTTATCGATTCGAGTGCATCGGATTTTTCCAGCTCCCCTTTCACCAATCCTTTTAGTATCGGCCATGTCGCGGTCAGGGATTTGGAATCGATTTTTGTCCGAGGCCATGTATCGAGGAATGCTCTGGCGTCACAAAGCTGTTTGCGCTCGCTTTTGATTTTCTTCAACCGTGCAGTCGCTTCTTCTTTGCTCTCTTCCTTGCGTTCAATTAGCCATGCCTTGCTTTTTACAAGCTCCCCGATGCAATCGTCTTCAAGCAATGTATTGAAAAAATCAGGGAAATGTTTCTTGATGAGAATGAGCTCTTCAAGGTCAAAATACAGCTGTTCGTTTATTTCACGGCGGAGTTTCTGGATTTCGCTTTTGAGGCTCGTCATTTCCGAGCGGATGTCGCGGGAATAGAATTTTCGGTATTGTCGATTCATTTCCTGGAAGCTGGATTTCATCTTGCGCAATTCCGCGGATGTGCCTTCCAGATAATCAATGAGCATTGGTTTTACCTCTCTTAATGGTTTGCAACTGAATCTGGTATTCTTTCTGCATAATCAACGCGTCGCTTTCCAACCTGGGAGTCTCGCAGATTATCGTCCCTGCAAAACCGTTTTCAACAAGCACTTCCATAAGCGCCTTGTAAGGAGGCTCGTTGTTCGTGCCAAGTGGAAAATGATTACGCTCGCCTTTTGAACTGTAATTTATTTCAGAAAAATGGCAATGGATATGTGCCTTGTAACCAGGAAGCTCTTTCTCGACAAACGAAAGAATCTTCCGGTAATCATCTGCGCCTTTGATCACCTGGTCGCCGCGCGCATGAAGGTGCGCAAAATCCAAAACCGGCTCGACTTGTTCAAGATCCTTTGCAAGGCGGATGTTTTCTTCCAAACCACCAAAGGAGGACTTCTTTCCGACTGTCTCGGCACCGAGCATCGTCTTGATCCCATGCGATTTGAGCGTTTCCACAAGATGCGCCAATTCTTGTTTGGCATCCTGGAACGCTTGTTCCTTGCTTGATTTTTGGTAATATCCGGGATGAAAAACGGTTACCCGCCCGAGAGCAAGATCAGTCGCTTTGGCAGCCTCAAAAAGATGCCGGGCGCTGTTTGCAAGTATGCGGCCATCGCTCGAGCAGAAGTTGATGAAATATGGGGCATGGGATGAAAGCGATATGTCAAGCTCTTTTGCAATTTTGCCTGCTTCCTTTGCAGCCGCTTCTTTAAGCCGCACGCCCCGGACGAATTCCATTTCCATGGCGCCAAGGCCAAGCTTATGGACGCAACGGATACCATCGATTGTAGATGTCCCATCGCATTTGATCGGAATGCCCGCAGGCACGAAACGAATCCGTTTTTCTACCATACATTCACTGACAATCCACTGCGTCATCCACCTGGATTTCACTGACAGAGATGATTTTGCTCGTTGCAGACTTCGCCCATCACGCAATCCTTATCAACCGAACAATACCCGCTTTTTGCTTGGCAAGTATGGGTTAATGTGCATATTTGCCAGGAACCGCAATCTGCATCGATGCCGCAAAAGTCTTTCTTCACTGTGCACAGATGAGTATTTGAACTACAGTATTCCCAGTTATTGCACTGGTTATCGGCATCGCAATACCCCTGGCGCGCTATGCAACGCTTGCTTTGTGGATCGCACCTAGCCCACTCAGAACAATCGTCATCATTGATACAAAATCCTGCTTTTGCAATGCATGTGTGGCTTTTCACTTCGCAATCCTGCCATGAAGAGCAATCCGTGCTAAAATCGCACCTTCCGCCAATCAGGAAGCATTTCCTGCTCATGGTGTCACATCGCTTCCATGCATCGCAATCAAAATCCGCAGTACAGAATCCAGGCTTGGGTGAGCATATGTGGTTTGCCGGCTTGCAGTATTCGAAAGTCTGGTCGCATTGTGTGTTGTCAGAGCAATAGCCAGGAGCTGGCCTGCAGTATTGGTCAGAAGCGCAGGCCTGCCACATATCACAATTGGCATCAGTAACGCACCGATCCCGTTTGTATACACAAGTATGAGTGGTGTTGGTATCACATTCCATAAGACTGGTGTTGCATTCATTGCTTGAAACGCAATAGCCAGGTGCAACAGCGCATGTCTTGGAGCTAAGGTTGCAAGATTGCCATGCCGGACACTGCTTATCAATTGTACACCCGGTTTGGGCTGGCCCAATGCATCCAGCTAGCACGAAAACAAATGAGACCATAAGAAGGATTATCCATAAGCTTTTTTTGAACATGGTAACACCATTGAATAACATTGATTTTTTATCGATACTTTAATTGATATTCAAATCGATATATTTTCCTGAATGTTTTATAAACAGATTTTATTTTATGGATTTCAATATTGCAGGGATTTCAGATATCCGGTTTATCTGAAAATCCGCAATGCTCGGGATTGATTTGAATTTCCCGGATAGCACCCTTATCGTCTTCATGCCTATTGTTTTCGCAGGAGCAATGTCCGCATCTTCCCGGTCACCGACCATCAATGCGTCTTCCGGCTTACAACTTATGCGCTTTAGGGCTTTTTTGAAGAACGGCTGGTTTTTTTCCTCGCCGAATTCTTCGGATACGAAAACATCTTCGAAATAAATCGCCAGCTGCAGCCGGATGAGCTTATCCCATTGCTTAATCGCTTCGCCATTTGATGCAATATATAATTTTAATCCCGATTCACGGAGTGAAAGAAGAGTTTTTTGAACTTCCGGATATGGCTGGATCGCAGTTTTGGTATTATGATATGCGCCTATTGCCGCTGCGATGAATCTTGCTGGGCGTTTTTCTCCTAATTCCTTGCATAACAAATCGAAATGGTTTGGATAATTCGAGCCTTTATTTTTGATTATGCCAATTAGCATGGAATAGAGCTCATTCTCGCCTTTATGTATGCCCATGCTGATCATCGCACGTATCGCGTTGCGGCGGGCGGACTCTGCGAACTCGGTTGAGGGAAAAAGCGTGTCGTCGATATCGAAAAAGATCGCTTTGATCATGGATAGAATAAGGAAAAGAAGGAATTAAAGGGGGATGGAAAGACCTTCAAAATACCTTGATCGGTATGTTCACCTTAACCACAGGCTGCCCCTCAACTATATCGAATTTCTTGCCTTCAAGAGAAGCATTCAGGGTTGCCTTAACTTTCCGATAAAGGGCATCATTATCATTTTGTCCTTTGACTGAAATAACGACCGCCTGCCCGTTGGCTTTGCACAATGC
>JBFYLN010000015.1:0-3624 GCA_041305425.1 Microcaldota archaeon
CCCTGCGTGATGCCGAAGATTTCCCTCCACTTCTTCATTGTGGAGCCTGGATCATCGGAAAGGGAAATTTCCCCTGCTATCCTGAGTTTTAGTTTTTCCATATGCACACCAACTACTGAACGGATGAATAGATATTTCTGGAGAGTTAGGTTATATAAAGGTTTGGATTTGACGGATTGGGATACGGCAAATAACGGAAAAAAGGATAGACCACAAATCCGTTCAATCACGAACATCTAAAGGACTTTGACCAAGATATTCTTCTGCATAATAAGTTATCATGATCTCCGTTTCCTCCGGAATTTTCGTATTGTGTACGTAAAATTTTTGGTACATATTGATTAATTTGTCCCGAAATTTTTCATATCTTTCAGTATCAATAATGAATATTAGAATTGGTAAAAAGTTAAAGTCGTGTTTCTTTTTGGCTAAAGAACAATACCGCAATACATCTGAGTCATCTGATATAAAGGTGTTCGGAGTTTTATTTTCTAACATATAAAGAATGCAGGAGTGCTCTCCATCACTAAGGCCAGAAAAATGGGTAGTCCCCGGTTTTTTCTTTGAGTGCAGCAATCTTCTGGCATCTACAACTTCAATTTGATTAAATTTTTGATGAAAATCTTTGGGAACAAACGATACTTCTTTGCGGAGTTTAGGTGGAGCCCTTTGCAATTCCTCAGAAACTACTTCTGTGACCATGATCTCTTCATGAAACTCTTCTAAAAAAAGGTCGAGAAAACCAAACTTGAATGCTTCTAAGAAACTATCAGTATCGCAAAAAGATTTGGTCATTTTCTGGCATCCCTGAGTTTCTTCTTTATTTTCGCTCTTTTAATCACTGCCTCTTTTATCTGAGGATAACCCGAATAAATCGTAAAGGAGATTAGTTCATTCAGATATCTTTCAAAAGATAAAGATATCTTGTTCGCGTCTTTAGTTAATTCCTTTACACGATACTCGTGGATGCGAATATTATATGAGTACATCGAAGCTGGAGGCACCAAAAACTCCTTGCGCAATGGTTCGCATAATGGCGCGGTATTACATCGCCTAGACACAGTAACCGTATGGTTGGACTCGGCAGACCCTAGTACGCGAGAGGAATGAGAGGTTCCTTCTTCTGAGATTGGAATGCTTTCTTCAGCCACGGCAATCACTCGGTTTCACTAAAAAAAGCTTGAAGCGAAACTTGCGTTGCTTTTTTCAAATGAGCTACCACGAAATACGGGCTGTTTTGTTCGAGATTTGAAATGCGCGTTTGTGTCGATTCTAATGTGATGGTTTGTTTTGCGCTATCTGTGTCGTACTTCTCTATGACTGACACTAACGCAAGATACTTTCTTTCTCCTAGCTCAGAATCCAAGAACTGCTTTAGTTTTTGTTCTAAATCGGGAATTTTTCCGTGTTTTGACTCCGCCATGTTTTCACCTCGCAAACTAGCTGATAATACATATAGAAACAAACGAACTTAATAAGTTTCCGATTTTGTTGGGTATTGGACACGTATCGCATATACGGCGCCTTAGAATGCTCTGAAATTGTTAGATATATCGAGTTGGCGGTTGATTTACGCACAACACACAGAAAGATATTTGCATAAACTGAGAGTTTTAGAAAGGGGGGGGCTTATTCGATGCCCAGCGCCTCGAGCTTCTGCATAAGCACCTCCATCACCTTGTCGTAGAATCCGAAGAAGAAAATCCTCTCGGAATCCTGCTCGGGGCAGGTGGAATCCTTTGCAGGGCAGCAGTTGTTCAGGAGGTTGTGCGGGTCCTCGATTCCCCTCTGCCTGTTTGGGGAGCGTTCCCAGATCTGGGCGAGCGGGACGTCCCGGACGTTTGCGAACACTGTTCCGCAGTCGAAGCGGCCCGGGCACATCTGCACAATCCCGTTTGCGCGGAGGTAGAGCCCGAGGCTCGCCTGGTTGCAGGGCTCTGCGCCCACGTAAGAGGTCGTCCCTTCGAGCTGTATCTGCTCGAGGGTTTGGATTCCCTTCAGGACGTTGTAGAGGTAAACTTCGGAGTAGAGCTCCACAAGTTTTGAGCGGAAGTCCTCAAGCTGGGAGGAGAATTCCTCGGACTTGAAGCAGTCACCGCCCTTGCCGCTAAGCATTGTGGGCGTCATCACTACCGGGGTGCCCCTTTCCATGAAGAACCTGTATACGTCCAGGGACTCACCGATGTTCTCCCGCCCTATGGGCGCGTTTATCATGCAAATCCGATCAGTTATTCCGTCCTTGTAGAAGGCAGATGAGAGGATGTGCCCGAGGGCGCGGTTGCGCATTATTGTGTATTTCTCGGGTGTGCCTCCAACCATCTTGTCCTGGAGCTTGTCTTCAAAGGACTGGAAGGAGAAGAGGAGGTTCACGTTATTGTAGGAGGCGAGCTTATCTACGAGCTCCTTTGCGCTCTTTACCCCTGCATGATTCTGGTATTTCACTGCAAGTTCGTCGCTTCCTAAGAGTGCTCCTTTGGTGAAGATGCTGAAAACGATGCCCCTCTTCTGGTATTCCTCTATTATCCTGAAGAGGTCCGGATTCATGAGAAGCTCTCCTGGACCAAGGAACTTTGCGCTGTGGAAGCGGTGGCCTTCCTTTGCCGCGATTTCCATTGCCTGATCGACCACTGAGAAGGTTTCTTCGAGCGTGAGTATCGGGTTTGGGGTGCCTTTTGAGCTCTTCCGGTAAACACTGGATTGCTTATTGAAGCAGGTCGGGCACTTGTGGACGCAGAGCTTCTTGCTGTAAAGGTTGCCTACGGAAGCCGTCCCGGTGGGTTCGTTGTGGGATTCTACCACCTCCTGCGTGATGTGTTCAACATCCATAGTGAAGAGGCCTGGAGTGCTGGTTTTGATGTGCCATTCCCTAACGCCGTTCCTGAAATCCGGGGGAAGAGGCTTTTTTCCCGGGAACTTGGGCGGGAGGTCGTGCTCGAGCTTTTCCATCCCTTTTGGTTGCTTTATGTGTTTTGACATGGTAGTATATGGATTTTAGAATATAATTAAGTTTTTAGTTAAAAATGAGCAGATAAAGGTAGTTTTAAGAAAGAATTGCTAGAAAAGCAAAATATGGTTAAGATAAGCAAGGTAAAGCTGGACAAAGCCGACAGGATAATACTGGCGGAATTGGACAAGAATTGCAGGGCTCCGACGTCCGCAATCGCGAAGAAGGCACGGAAGTCCAGGCAGAGCGTGGAGTATAGGATTAGGCGGCTTGTGGACGAGGGGATAATTACGAGTTTTAATGCGGCGATAAACCCGCATAAAATGGGATACAAGCTGTACAAACTCTACCTGAAGTTGAGGAATGTGCCCGCGGAAAGGAAGAGATTATTGGAATACCTGAAAACCAGCGGAAGGGTTTACTGGATGGGCGAGTGCGACGGGTCATGGGATTTGATTTATGGGGTTTTTGCGAAGACGGATTATGAGTTCTATTCAATGAAGAATGAATTGATTTCCAATTTTGGGGGAATAATTGTGGAGACGTATTATGATGTGCTTGTGGATGTGAAGCAGTATCCGAAGATGTATTTTACGGGCGAGATTGCGGAGCCCACAATGTTTGGGGGCGAGATTGTGGAGAATGAGCTGGATGAACTCGACCACGCAATTTTAGGAGAG
>JBFYLN010000016.1:0-4934 GCA_041305425.1 Microcaldota archaeon
TGCCGCATATTCCACTGAATGCTCTTTCAAACTTTTTAGCGGCGCTAATGCATCTGCTGGGGCAACAAGCCCGAGCTTGAATTCTGCGAGCATTCCTAGCAATGGGGAACCGGTACCAAAGAATTTGTGGATCGTGCTTACGACTGAGCCCGAAAGGATGATTTTTCCATTTGGGTGGCTAGTTGAAAGTTCGTCAAAAAATGAGTGGGGCAGCCGTTGATACTCGTCGATGATTACAGTTTTCCCTTTTGAAAGAAGGCCTTTCACAACACGGATCAAAAGATTCATGTCTTCGATCCGCTCTTCCGGGATTTTTTCCGCTATTACTGTCCCGTCACGCCGGACGAGAAGGAAAGCATCGTACTCGATAAAATGCTTCAGGAGATATGTTTTGCCCACTTTCCTCCGTCCATATAAAATCATCCATCCATGTATTTTCTTGATTTCGCCTGTCTCTTTCCTTATAATTTCAAGTGGTTGCATAAAAGTATTTCAACGTCAGGGTTTTTAATACTAATGGCGGTTAGCTAATGGGGGTTAGGAAGAGAGTGTCCGGTTTTCGGTGGCCGGTTGCCGATGACCGGTGGTCTGTTTCCAACAACCCTTAAATATCCAACCTTCCATTTTTTCTTTCATGATCCTAATCATAGACAATGGCTCTCAGTACACGCACCTGATTATGAGGAACTGCCGCGACCTTGGGCATGAGTCGCAGATTGTAAATAATAGCTCGACATACGAGCGATCTGTTAAGCCGATCGAAAAAAAAATCGAAAAAATTATCCTGAGCGGAGGGCCAGGTTCCGTATATTCGGGAAACAACGGGCTAAGCGAAGTGGTTGCGAAAAAAATCCTTTCCAACGAAATCGCACTGCCCATGCTCGGGATCTGCTACGGCCACCAGCTGATCGGATATTTGAGCGGAGCGAAAGTCGAGAAGGGGCAGAACGCAGAATATGGGATATCCGAAATATTTGTAGATGAAACAGACATACTGTTCAAGGATGTCCCAAAAAAATTCAACGCATGGGTATCGCATTTCGATGAAGTGAAGGACAACCCGAAAGGATTTGATGCCATCGCCCACTCAACCACGTGCGCAATCGAAGCCATGCGCCACAAGGAACTTCCAATATTCGGGGTTCAGTTCCATCCTGAAGTGTGGCACACCGAACATGGCGAGAAAATACTTGCAAATTTTTTGGGTGAAAAATAGTGTCATGGATTAGCTATAGGCAGGAGAAGATCGCTTCGTACAAGAGGGCGCTAGCTGATGGCAAGGTGGACAAGCGAATTATCGCGCTCCTGAATAAAATAAATGAAAACCCGGACCTCGCCACACTCTCGTCCTGCTCCGGTCGGATCAATCTTCTCGAATTCGACATCAAGAAAGGAAAACCAAGCGCATCGTTCTTCGCCAAATGGCACGAACCGGTTGATAACGAAGAGTTCGAGCGCAGGCTGAATTCTTACACTGGAAAAGTCCCGCTTTGGTTCAAGGTCGAGCCATTCATTCTGCATGTGGCTGCAAAAGATGCAAAGTCCGCAACCCGATTCGTCCGCTCGATGCGCGCAAACGGAGTTAAACGTGGCGGAATGCAAGGCATTTCAAAAGACCGGATCCCGATCGAAGTGGGTGGAACCGGAAGAGTTGCATTCCCGATTGATTTGATTGAATGTGAATGGAATGATATGATTACACTTGCCAATGCGATGCTGAAAAAGAATCTTTCGCATTTAAAAAGATTAGAGAAAGTAAAATGGTGAACTCTGAAAAAATCATTCCTAATCTTTTAAAATAAATACCCGACCGATCGAATCGTACATGGGGACTACAAAATCTTTTTCCTCTTTCCTGAAAAAAAGCATCTGTGCTTTGGATCCGGTTATTTTTCCATCGATCGAATACGCGAGCTCGAACGATCCGGGGATCGGGTATTTGTTTTCGTGGATTTCGCTCGATTGCAGTTTGCCTGAAAACTCTTCGCTCGATTTTATCTTTTCGATCTTCTCTTCCAGCAGCTTCAAAGATTTCGGCTTATTCAATAATTCGAGCTTCGTGATATTCCGAACCAGGTTCGCCAAACCAAATTTGTTTTGCAATTCTATTTCTGTTGCGTATGCTTCTTCACCGTTATCAAACCGCATGAGCTCGATCCAATAATCCGCGCCCTGTTCATGCGTTCTGATGGGAAGCCGCTCGGTCTTTGTTACTCCGCATTTTAGGATATCGGTTCCGAAACATGCAAGATAAATGCTGAACTTCTGGTCGATATATTCATCCTTGAGTTGCTCAAATCCAACGAAGTCCAATCGTGTGTAAATTTTTGATATATCTTTTGCCTTGCAAGCGTAGCATTGTTTTTTTCCTTTTGACTTATGAGGGCATTTATGATGGACGGTTTTGATCTCCGTATTTTCTTTTTCCAGCAATGTTTCGTAGCCAGTACAAAGAACAGTATCAGAAAATTTGATTGATATCTCCATACCTAGAAGTGCCGCATCACTTACTTCGTCTTTTTTCCAGAAGACGATCCGGGGATCCGGATCAGTGCGGAATGAGATTAAATGGCCGAGCATAACAGTAACCACAATTCTGTTGCCAGTTTCCAGTTTATAAGCTTTACGGGGGCTGATTTCCGCGGCACAGACGAGAAAGAAGAGAGTTAAACGTCGTTGTTTCCAGCATTTCCGCGGTGGTAAAGATTTAAGATTATCCCTTCCAACTCTGCCAATCGGCTGAATTGGAGCACTTCATCGAATATCGACGTTCCGGAGACTGCCGGGAATTCGGATGTGATCCGTTTATATTCCGCGGTTCCAGCGAGCTTTATAATTTTTGTTTCAGGAGATTCTTTTTTGATTTTCTGCGCAAGCATGTCCGGACAATTGGTAAACAACGGGCCGATGACAACAACATCAACAGGACTTCTTGCTAATTCAAAGCCATTTTCAACACTTAAAACTACCCTATAAGCCCGAACGTCGCATTTTGCTTTTAGGGCAGCCTCGATTACCAGAAGAACATGATGGTCGGATTCGATAATAAGGACGTTCGGGCGTTTTTGGATTTGTTCAAGGGCAGGCTTTCCGCTTTTATTGAAAGCGTCTTGGGGGTTCGGTTTCTTCTCGTCCTTAACCTGGTCTTTCAGGATCCCGTTTCTCTTGACAAACCGGTATTCCCCCACAAATATATTATGATGGGGAGGGAATAAAAAGAGGAAACTGGATGCGTAATACTGGACACCGGGGACTCGACACTGATAACAAGGTAAAAGAAAGATCGGGCCTGACGAGATTGACAGCCTTGCTGGCAAATTTTTGGCGCCAGCCAAAAGCTTTTGAACTCGTGGCCTGCGGATTAAAAGTCCGTCGCTCTACCAGTCCAGGTGATAAAGTGGAAGCACTTCATCTCTAACTGAGCTACAGGCCCGACATAAGCGTTTTGAGTACATTGTCTCGAGTTTCGAGACTTTGCTAAAACGCGTGAAATGAATTCTACTATTAACTATTTAAAAAAGATGGTGCTCATAAAAGTCTTGTGTTTCGGGTATTAAGTCTTGGAAAAAATCAAAACCCGAAACTCGGAACTGGGTACTTCTTGAGGCCAGGTTGACAGATCGGCTATGTGGCCGCCTGCAGACAGCACGCTTTTACGAGGGCGCAAGCCCGATGAATGGCATAAAGCGGCATAGAGCGGTTCAACTCCGCTACCTGGCTTTAACTTTATTTCTAAGATGATTACTGTCTGACCTAAATGGTTTCCAGTCTTTGATTTCTTGTTTTCGGTGGAAATCAGGATTTATTCATCGCAATCTTCCATCTCTGGCAATGATTATTCCATTGGAGAGTTTATCTAGGTATTTCTTCAGAAAATGTGTAAACCCACTGTTTTGATCATGATTAGCAGGGGAGCAGCATAGATTCATGATGTGATTTTGTACTATTGGCCTTGAATTAGGCATCATGTATTTGTCCGACGTAAAAATGCGAGTATATTAAGGAGTAAAGGCGTAGTATTAGTCATGGTGGGAAACGATTGGTTCGGTTTGTTCCGGAAGGTTCTCGTTTCGATTAATCCAAAATATTATCAGGAGGAAACTCTCAGGTTGAACTGCAAGCCCTGCTTGTTTTTAGCGAAGGAAGAAGAGTGAACACGCCTCAAATCATTTCTATTTGTTCTATTCGTATATTATCATAGTTCTTATCTTAATCATGATCAAATTTTCCTTTTCCCTCATATCTTACTGCCCGCCGATGAAAAAGAAATAACTAATTGTGTTTGTGTAAGTGAAGATGTGATAGCGTTTTAAAGGTATGCCAACAAAATAAATGTTATGGAAGGAGACGGAAAAGGAAAACGATTAGGCGCATCCATCATAGCGTTCCCAGAAAGAAAGATCGCAGAGAATGGAAAGGGATTTAAAGAAGGAATGGGGAAGCTTAGAGGTATGGTAGAGGAGAAGCCGCTGATTACGGATGTTAACGAAGCAATGAAAATACTTCATGAGAGTGCGTTAGAATTCGAAAGAAGGAGGGCAGGTCAGTGGTCAAGGCAAGAAATAATTGAAGACATGATGAAAATACATCCGGGTTTGAAAAAGGAACTTCTCGACCTGCTTCAGATTCCAGATAAGCTTTATCGTGTAGGTAGAGAAGATTCATGGGAATTTGTTTCTGAAAAAGGGAGAAGCTATCGTGCAGAAATACATGAGATTGTAAGAACAATTGGTCATCCGCTTCCGACTTCAATAGATTTTTATTCTATGGGCATTGTTGCTTTCGGAGATAGACATGGCGCGTTTTTTCTTACAGATCCTAAGAGAAAACTGATTTTTATTGATTTCGCCCCTGATCCCTCTGAAGAGGGCCATTGGGGAGAATTAATTAGGCCATTAAAACAAAGTGTGGATTGGCTGAAATCCAAACCAAGA
>JBFYLN010000017.1:0-5553 GCA_041305425.1 Microcaldota archaeon
GTCGCGGTCAAATCATTCCCGAACACCTGGAGATTATTCGCGAACCAGGACTGCTCTTCCATTGTATAGAGCATCATCGCTCCGTCTCCGGCAACGACGTTGTTGGAAACTATGGCGCCCGTTAGGTTCCCGTGCAGGGTAGCCATCGTTCCGGCAGCGCAGTTGCTTGCGGAAATCGTATTCCCATCGAACAGGAAAGAGAACAAGGGCGTGTTGAAGAAATTCCCGCAGCCTAGCGCCCCATAGCTGTTCGAGGGATAGAATTCATTGTCTTTTATGATTATCGGGCCTGTCGCCGGGCCGTAGCTGTAGTCGTTCCTGAATATGAACCATACCCCGAACGACCGTATCGAGGACTGTGGCGTCGAAATGATGCAGTTCGTTATCTCAGTTCCTGTCGAATTGGCGATGAAGACGGCCGCTGTCGAATTCCTTGATTCCAGTTCCAGATTGTTCAGCCTCATTTTGACAGGGAGGCCTCCCAGGGCTTTTGGCGGGCATCTTATCAAGGCGCCCATCCTTGTGGTGGGGCCGCTTTTAATTTTCGGCTTCTCGTCTCCCATGTCACTCACGCCGATAAGGTCTGCGTCATTGCCGGACAGGCCGACGGAAATCAGTCCGTTCGTGAAATCGTAATCCATCTTTACGCCACTTACGGTCCTGGAATGAAAATATATTGTTCCCCCTAAGCTGACATAGCTCTGAATAATAGGTATCGGAGTATCAGGATAGACGTGTGCAATGCCTACTGCTCTCGCCACCCCTCCAAATCCAAGTCCCGCAGCCACTACCGAGCCTCCGACAAAACCCGCTTTTTTGATAAAGTCCTCCCGGCTTATCGTTCCGCTCTTCTGGACGCACTGCAAAACCTTTGCGCTCCAGGCATCATTAGCCTGAGTTGTTCCTGCCCTGCTAACACTGCTGACCCGGCTGTCAACGATTCTTCCATTTACAATCTTTCTTCCTGCATTTGTTCCATACACCATATATTCCAACTCCGGAAACTCTTGGTTTCCGCATATGACCTCTTGCTTAAGATTTATAAGGGTTGTTATAGGATCCGAAACCCGAAACGATCATTTGATCAGCAATACTTCCTTACTGCCTCAGCGCATCAACAGCATTCAATCTTGCCGCATTCCTTGCCGGAATGAATCCAGCAACCAAACCAACGCCGATCGAGAACACGAAAACAAAAATCACCCAGCGGATCCGAAGAAGATAAGGAATCCCGAACTGGCTTCCGATATACAAGATCACAACCCCGACAACAAACCCGATGATCCCCCCAAGCAAGCCAATCATCGCGCTTTCTGTCAAAAAGATCATTTCAATGTCCTTTTCGCTTGCCCCAACGGACTTTAATATCCCGATCTCGCGCTTGCGCTCAAGAACAGACATAAACATGGTATTCGATATCCCGATCCCGCCTACGACCGTCGCAACAGCAGTGATCGCAAACAATAAGTTACTAAGCGTCCCGAGTATCGAACCAACAGTCTTATTGATGAAATCCGCAGTGATAACTGAGAAATCCTTCTCGTCCATCGTAACGCGATGATTGCTTGCAATCTTCACATCAATCGCATCCTTGACCTCATTCGCATCAAACCCATCACTTAGATCAATATAGATAAATGCAACCTCATCTTTGGCAAGCTGCTGTTTAAACAAATCTTTCCCATCCTCAAATGGAATATAGATATTCGAATCATCTGCAGTGGAAAGCGCAGAGCCGATCAGGTTCAAAACACCGATTACACGGTAGTTCTCCCCATTCACAACCAGTACGCTCCCTACATCCAATTTATCCTTTCCGAACATCTTGTTTGCCGCATCATTCCCAAGCACTACTACCTTCCTGTCATTATCATCAAAGAACCTGCCTTTTTCCAGTGTGATATAATCCCCGAACATGCCGAACACTGATGCATCTGCAGCATAAAGGGCAGCAGATAACTCTTTGCCCTTGAATCCAAGGCTTGCCCTGCCAAAAATCATCCTGCTTGTCGCATCAACCCCGGAAATTGATTTGACAGAATCCACATCGCGCTCATATAATTTGCCAAGAGGCCTTGATGCCGGGCCACCGGAAAAACCACTACCAAATCCACCACCATTTTCAATATTCACTGGAATGACGAACATCTTGTCAGGGCCAAAGCTCGACATCAGGTCAGTGACACTTTTATTCACCCCTTCGGTCACACCGGTGATCACTACCATTGCGATGACACCGATCACGATTCCAAGCACAGTTAACCAAGAGCGCATGCTGCGCATACGGAGATTTTTGATCGCATATTCGATGGAATCCAGAAGCTTCATTTCAGATGCACCCTGAGTGGTTCGCTTTGCATATCATGTTATTCGTACCTCAGCGCCTCGACAGCATCAAGTTCAGCAGCCTGTTTTGCTGGTATTACGCCAGATATGACGCCGATCACACCGGAAAACATCATCGCGCCGATTGCTACTTCAGGCTGGAACGCGGCAGGCAATCCAAAAAGCTTGAATAGCGATAGGAAAACAAACCCGAAAAACAATCCAAGCCCTCCTCCAGCAATTCCGATGAGCAGCGAATCGGTAATGAAAATACTAAGTATGTCCTGTTTGGTCATGCCAATTGATTTCAACGTCCCGATCTCGCGCTGGCGCTCAAGAACAGACATGAACATGGTATTCATTATCCCGATCCCGCCAACCAATAAGGATATGCCCGCGATCGCGCCGAGAAAAAGCGATAGGATCCCGGTTGTCTGCTCCACCTGGTCATTGATGAATTTTGGAGTTATCACTGAGAAATCTTTCTTTTCTTCGGTAGTCCGATGAGAAGAGAGCATGATCGCATTTACATCATCACCAGCCTGTTCTACATTCTCCCCATCTCGCACAATTATCCTGATTGCAGATATCTCTTTTGGTGCGATCAGGTCCCCGGCAAGCGTGCGCGAATCATCTAGGTTCACCATCAACACGCTGTCGAGCTGGGCAACGGCATTCCCGGTTTTCTTCAGTATGCCGACAACCCGGTATTTCTCCCCAGAAAGAATGATATTCGAGCCGACCTCCACCTTATCCTTGAAACCTGATTCTGCAATAGAAGATCCGACAACCACAGCATGGGATTCCGTTGGTGTCAGCAGCCTCCCGTTTTCAATTTCAAGTGAACTTAACGCCCTTCCGATGACATCAGATTCCACACCCATGACCGAAGCGGTCACTGAATTTTCCTTGTATTGGGCATTAACCCTCGTCGTAATGACTTTGGTTATAAGATCGATCGACCCGAGCCGCTTTACGCGAGCGAAATCGGTTTCAAAAAGCTTTCCAGAAGAAGGGGCAAGTGCGGTCCCGCCAAATGCTGCAGTCTTACTGACATCAACTGGAATGATAATAATAGTATTAGGGCCAAAGGATTTGAGCTGTGATTCTACATCATATTTCAACCCCTGCACAAGCCCTACCAGAACTACCACTGCCGTAATCCCTACAATTATTCCTAGGATAGTGAGATAAGACCTGAGGCTGCTGCTCCGGAGCGAACGCAACGAATAAGCAACCAGGTCCTGTATCTTCATAATGCACGCCTTTGTTCAGGCATTTGTTCAGGCATTCTTTCATCCCTTTTTCCTAAACTTAAAATACCAGAGCGCAATCCCAGATAGCGCAACAAATGCAACTAAAGGCAGAAGCGTACCATTGCCATTTTGCACGCTTGCATATACGGTCGCTTGTTGCGTGATAGTCTTGTTCACCCACTCCCCAGATGCATCCCGATACATTACATTGATATATACAGGCCCAGTCCCATCTTCGATTGTCTTGACCTTGAACTGCACGGTCGAGAAGTCGTCTTTGGAAAGCGAACCGATATACTGGCGCGGTGTGACATCGAGCAATTGGAATTGCGGCGAATTCAATCCTACATCCACATTGTCGATGCTATAAGAGCCGACATTGGATACCAGGACGGAAAGCGTATGCTCAACTCCCGCAGTCATTGGCGAAGGCTTTGCTTCAAGGTAAACACTTACATCAGCATCAGAGGCGATCGTTAGCGGAATCTGTATCTGCTGCTCTTTTTGGACATCCTTTTCTACCCATTTTACAGTTGCATTGACTAGATTGAGGCCAGGGCTGAGATCAGGATAAACTGAGGCAGAGATGGATTTTTTCCCTCCTGAAGGAATGTCACCGACATTTATCTCACTTGCGCCTTTCAATTTGATGCCAGTTCCAGTAAATGATATCCGAACATCTGAAAGCGCTTGTCCGTTGTTCTGGATATCGAGCGAAAGCGTGCCATCTTTTTTTGTCTGCAAACTGGATTGCTGGTCAAAGCTCAAATCAAGAAGCTCGTTTTTCACTGTCAGCCTAAGCTCGACTGTGTCATTATGCGACGTTCCGATCTCATCATCATAGCGCAAAAGGAATGGGACGTTTGTCGGGCCGTCTGCTTCATTTCTCGAATCCAAGGTTATGCTCACATTTTTCGAACTGGTGAGGTCACCGATGAAGATTTCATTAGTGCCGTATAATGATGTGGTTCCAGTAGCCGAAAGCCTTAGGTTTTTTGCCGGGCCGCCATTATTAGTTACAGTCAAAATAATCGTGTCCACTCCGCTAAGAACTTTTTTATCCGAGGAAAGCGAAACAATCGGAGAATAAACCACGCTGATTGGAACTGAAACTGTGTTGCTGCTTGAAATTTGCGTTGATCCCCCAGTCTGGGAAGTGAAACCCTTGAATTCCACATTCAGAAGATAGATTCCAGGTTTTGCATTTGAAGTTATTTTGAATGGTATCGAAACAATCGCCGTTCCACCAGATTCGATATCTGCAAGGATCGGCGAACTCGTGACAGATATTTCAGAAGGATTGTATATTGTCATGGATAATCCAGTCACCCGAGTACTGCCAGTCGGGTTGGTGATTGTAATTGTCGTTATTCCCGTATCACCTGGCTGAAATGTGCTTTTCGAAACCAGATAGTTCGAAATGGAAACGCCTGCAAAAGCGACTCCGCCAAATATCCCAAAAACCATTAATAAACAAATCAGCATCGGATAGATCAAATTCATAGTTTCACCAATTTTTTTTAATCGTCATGTTTCTATTTTCACGACTTTTCCATCTTTTACCCTAATGACTTTTTCAGTTATTTTAACAACGCTCTCATCATGTGTAATCAGAATAACAGTCTTTCCTTCATGATGTAATTCATCAAAAATCTTTAATACTTCCTGCCCGGTTTTCGAGTCCAGGTTCCCGGTCGGCTCGTCTGCAAGAAGAATTTCCGGGTCGTTGACGAGGGCGCGTGCGATCGCAACCCTTTGCCGCTCGCCTCCGCTCAATTGGCCTGGAAGGTGGTTTAGCCTTGCGCCAAGCCCGAGACGAACCAGCAATTCAGTTGCCCTTTTTCTTCTAACATCTGCAGGAACATCGTATATTATAAGTGGAAGCTCGACATTCTCGATCGCGCTCAAAGAAGGAACCAAAAAGAAAGCCTGGAAAATGAATCCGATCTTCTTCCCGCGGATACGCGCCTGC
>JBFYLN010000018.1:0-3482 GCA_041305425.1 Microcaldota archaeon
TTCCGAGTTGATCCAAATCGTGTTCGAACGACTATTGAATTGGTGGCGATCGAAGATATTACTCCGGGAATCGAGACTGCTGTTTCAGAAGAAGATTCAGAGTCGTTGTCTAATAACGAACGTCGCCAAATTTTCCGATTTTCTCTAGCTAAAATTCCTGTTGGGACCATTCTTCAATTTGCACGTGATCCTAACATAACATGTAGAGTTCTGGACGACAGATATGTTGAGTTCGGGGGGCAATCGACAACCCTGACTGGGGCGGCTTCTAAATTATTACAATCGTTAGGATGGAAGTCAGGAAATGTGTCGGGTTCGCTTTATTGGGTTTATGAGGGGGAGTCTTTGGACGAACGCCGTCATCGATTTGAGGAAGGGGGGGAGCTTTTTCTCAATCACTTGAATTTGCCAAGCCTGAAGACTGATTTTCCTCAAGCTTTTTGAAAATGTGGGAGATGTATGGTAAGCGCATTTCTTTCGGAACGGTGTTTAGAAATTTCCAAAAGCCCAAATTTGGATCTATGGGATGATTTTCGAGCCATTCCTCAAAAAACATTTCCCCGTAGATTAATTTGCTCGAATTTTCAAGTTCACCGATTCTTTTATCCCAGCATTTTTTCATTAAGGGGATCTTCAGTTTTTTGAGACAGTTTTTCAAACATGATTTCCAGAGCGCTAATCCGATCATCAAACTCTAGCAGCTCAATGGCTTTTAGGGCGTTGATAAGCACTTTCTCGGAAGCAACCAAGCTAATCCTAGGATCTTCGTGCTCTATGAGCGAAAGCAAAGTCTGGACCGCCTTCTGTGTCCCTGCTTTAAGAGAAGCCAAAGAATTGCGGAATAATTCGTTTCGATATTGATCGAGTATCTTACGAAAAAAAGGATCCTGCAACCACTGATGAACCTGCTTAGCGCTTATCGCAGATCGGCGAGCGGCTTCTTCATAGGAAGGACTGGTAAGAAGAGCGGGGAGAACCTGCATCTGTCTGGGTGAAAGCTTTTGATTTTCATTACTTTTCATAACCTTTGTACTGCCTTTTTATAGATTTCTTGTTTTCCGAAAACCCTAGGGAATCAGAAAATCAGAAATTTTCATTCAGTCGATTAATTCAAGGTCGCGAGCCCGTTTGAGCCTTCCCTCGACCTTTCCTTTTGTCAATCCGGTTTGTTCCATGGTTTCTTTGATTGTTCGGCCTTTTTTCGCGAGTTCAGCCACCATTTGAACTTCCGGATCGATTTGGACTTCATCAATATGCCAAAGCCAAATACCATCATCACTTTCGCGCAGTTCAACCTCGAAAGGCATGGCATATGCGCCAGCAAAGTGCCTTGTTTTTTCAAAAGCTACTTCGAATTTAGCGCCTTGATCCGCTCGATAATTGGGGGGATGCTTCAAACAGATTACTGCATCAAGGATGTCTTCTTTTTTGCTTGAACCTCGCTGTTGGCCGCCCTTTCCTGCATGATGAATGAAAAGAATCGATTTACCGCGTCTTCTTAGGTCTAATGCCCAGTCCTGTGCTGGTTGCCAGCTATCCGCTTCGTTTTCGATTCCACTGCGAAAGAGGGAAGAAATGTTATCGATGATGATCAGATCGCTGTTTGCCACAAATGATTCAATTGATTCTCGACCGGTTTTGGTTGATAGGTCAGGCATTGGGCCATCTTGAAGGTCTGGACTGATCAACCGGAGATTGGCTTTTGCAAATGAATCAAATTCATCGGTGGCTACGATGCATCGAAGTCGTTCTCGCATCGCGATCGCGGGCATTTCACCATCAATAAAAAGTACTTTTCGAGCTTTTGGCGCCTCCCATTTCCAGAATCGGCCACCTTTGGCCACCGCTGCTGCGATTCCAAGAGCCGCGTGCGTTTTTCCAACCCCACGTTTGGCATAGATCATGGCAAGACCCTGCGATGGCAGGAATGGCGATAACAGCATTTCACGCTCGGGAATTTTCATTTCCAGGAATTCTCCGAGACTCACGGCTCGAATCTTTCCTTTCTCCGGGAGCGGGGTATATTCGATCGTATTATCTGCGATCTCCAACAGTTCTGCTGTCGTGTGCCCTAGCGCGA
This sequence comes from Microcaldota archaeon, assembly GCA_041305425.1. Taxonomy (GTDB): domain Archaea; phylum Micrarchaeota; class Micrarchaeia; order Anstonellales; family Bilamarchaeaceae; genus CAILMQ01. The sequence continues at coordinate 2,081 of JBFYLN010000018.1, forward strand.
GCCAATCGCTTATATCTTGCCCATGAGATTCTCGGTATTCAAGACCCGGTAAATCGACGACTCTCAGTCGTTTCACTTTTTTGTGAAGATTTTTACAGAGAAGATCCTTCCTTTTGAATCCGGTTGCATCCATATCGTATAGGATAATGACATCGGCTCCATTAAGTACTTGGGTGAACTCGTCTGGCCATTTAAGAGATTCAGGAGCGGTAGTTGCGATAAGACTGTAATTTGAAAGCTTATCCGCATCTTTTTCTCCTTCGACAAGAAAAATTGGCGCGCCGTTGGAAATCCCTTTTAACACCTCGGGGAAGCGATATAAGACTTTTTTGCAGCCATGCAGGCTACGGCAAATTTGCCCGTTTTTATCGGTATGCTCAGAATAGAAACTTTTATCTTTCCCATCAAAACCTGGCTCGATTCTGATTTTGCGGTATAGTTCGTGGCCCGTTTCATCTTGATAGGGGTAAATGATGCGTTTCATTTGCTGCTGATCCGATCGCGTGGCAAACAAATCCGACACAGGAATGCCTATTGAGTTGCAGATGGCATCGATGGCGCACCCCGCAAAACAATTCAATAAAATTTTGCCATCATTTCCCTCGTTTATCGAAAGACTCGGATGATTGTCATTATGGGCTGGGCAGCAAGTTGTAAACCCGGATCCCGATTGAGTGACGGTTTTACCTGTTTTAGATTGGAGAACGTCTATAAAATCATAGATATTCATTGGACACCCCCTTTCCGGTGCGATTCGATCCACGAATCAAATAAATCCATGCGCAAAACCAGACGTTTGCCTACTTTTCGCACAGCTTCTTCCAAGCCATTACGATGGCGAAAAAGAAGCAGATGTCTCATCTGACCTATCGTAAATGGGTATTTTCCGCTTGTTACAATTTGTTGAGGGGATAAGTAAACGTTATTTTCCATTTAGCGCCTTTAATTGGGTTTTGCTTGCTTTGACCCAATTTTAACGAATGGAAATTGGTATGTATTGGTGCTATGAGTGACAGTTTCCTAAAAGGTATCGGTTAGGCGGTCACCATACCCCTGAAACCGCTGTCCGCGCGCTTCATGGGGCTGCTGCATGAGGGTGAGGAAAGTAATTTTGCCCAGACCTTTCATTTGGCTGGACGTTGCGATTGCCCGATCCAGTGTTCTGCGTAGCGTACGCAGTGAATGGTCAAAGACATAGTGAGGGTTTGTCCGAGGAAGGGCAAGAAGATAGTCGTACAGCATTTGAGAGATAGGCGCGTCGTTTTTCCCAGAGAGCGCGCGGACAGTCAGCCAGTGGTTGGGCGTGAATAGGTCATCTTGCTTTACTTCCTTCACGCTGGTTGGATGAAGTTCATGAAGAAGTTCGAGGCGCGTCATTAAACGGGCATGACCGCTGGCAAGG
>JBFYLN010000019.1:0-3595 GCA_041305425.1 Microcaldota archaeon
CTTTGGCTTTGCGACTTCCCGCCATGAAGGTAATCTGCAGATATTCCATTTATCCGTAATTTCCTGCAGACAAACTCCACCGAATGCTTTGAGCGGACAAAGACAATCGCTCTTGAAGATAAGTCTTGTTGGAGAATCTCATGCAGCTTCTGCATTTTTTCTGCCCTGCTCACATGGATTGTATGTTCGGCGATTTCAACGACCTTCCCAACATCCCCGACCTCGACTGTTTTCGGGTCATGCATATATACGCGCGACATTCCCTTGATCCGATTATCAATTGTCGCTGAAAAAAGGTATGTCCTTCTTTCTGGATTCACAAGATCAAGTATCTTATCAATATCTGGCTTGAAGCCGATATCGAGCATGCGGTCTGCTTCGTCAAGGACAACAATATTCACCTGATTTAGTTTTGTATTTCCCTGGTGCAAATGATCCAAAAGCCTTCCTGGAGTAGCAATTAAAATATCAAAACCTTTTCTGAGCTTATCCCGTTGTTCCCACATGCCCGCACCGCCATATACTGCGAATACGTTCAGGTGCTGGTTTTGCGCGATCGAGCGGAGCTCTTTCGTTATTTGGAGCGCAAGCTCGCGCGTCGGAGCGAGAATCAGGCATTTCTTGTTCTTATCAACAGAAATCATCTCGATGATCGGGATCCCGAATGCTGCGGTTTTACCGGATCCGGTCTGGCTTCTGACTATTACATCTTCACCAGAGAGAATCAACGGGATTGTTTTTTCCTGCACTTCTGTAGCATCAACATATTCCATTTCATCAAGCGCTACGGTAGTCCTTCCACTAATGCCCATATCTTTGAATTTCATAATTTATTTCACCTATCCTAAAATGGGAAAAATCTGGATTCAGATTATCTTATTTGATTTTTCCGCAGAGGATAAAGCAAATGATAAAGAAAACAAGATTTTTCTGTGTTTTAAGATTATTGTGTTTCAATGGATTTATTAATGTGTCTGCCTACAGCGCTCATCCATTTTCGTATTTGAACACTTCATCAACCCTGGTTTTGAAGATGTTCGCTATACGAAAAGCGAGCGGAAGTGTCGGATCGTATTTGCCATTCTCGATCGCATTAATCGTCTGGCGGGAAACATCCGTTTTTTTCGCCAGATCCTCCTGCGTCATCCGCTCCCTTGCGCGAAGTTCCCTTATCCTGTTCTTCATTTGGATCAACCCTCACGCTCGAGCAAAAGGAGCGTCGCGCCTTTTACAATCGACATCGCCACCAGCAATATGGCTGGAAGTGCAATCACCTGAAAATCAGGTTGGCCGGAAGCGAGCGATACGGAAAACAATTGGTAAATCATATAAACAACAATCACAGCGATCGCAGTGAATGCAGCGTTCCGCTCGGCAACGAGTTCGTGTTTTTCCTCGCGCTCGTCAAGATGAGAATACACGGTGAACATGATGTGAAGCATGTCCGCGATCACTATCGCTGATAAGACCGCCAAGGCTCCGGTTTTCATCCCGTTATCAAGGTGCGAAGCTAAAACCGCGCTGTACAAAAACGCGATAACCATGATGTAAGCAATGCCCTGCCATGACTTTATGCCAAGGCCCCATCCGAATTTCCGTGTAGAGAACCATTCCGGTTTTCCTATCATTCAATCACCTATGTAAAGTATATTTGACAAAATGTTTATAAAGCTTTACATAAAGTCAAGAAATGATGACACCAACCGTATTCATTCCTCCATTTTCTTTCCCCTTCTTAATCGATGGAAAGATATCGCAAACCTGTGCGCTTCGTCCCTGCAGCGCTGGAGAAGTTGGAGCGCGGGATTGCTCTTTGACAAACGCAGGGTTTCCATCTTTCCAGGCAGATAAATCTCTTCTTCTTTCTTCGCTAAACTGGCAACCGGACACTGGCAACCGGCTTCCTCCATGCCGTCCATCGCAGCGTGCAACTGTGGCGCGCCTCCATCGATTAAAACCAAATCGGGAAGCGGCTCCCCTTCCTTTAACAAGCGAGAGTAGCGGCGGAAGACGACTTCCTTCATCATTTCGAAATCGTTTTGTCCTTCAACAGTTTTGATCTTGAACCTTCTATAATTATTTTTGTCCGGCTTACCATTTACGAAGCGGACCATCGAACCGACCGACTCTTCACCGAACAGCGTCGAGATATCGAACGTCTCGATTATGATCGGATTGTTTTCCAGCCCGAGCTCTTCCTTAAGTTTGAGAACTGACGGATCGATCTCTCCCAACTCTAGCGAGCGGGATGCGATCTCAAGCACTTTCGATTTTTCTTTTCCAGGAATGTGGAATGCATCGGTTGCGAGCGCTTGATTCAGTTTTTGAATTTCAGTATTTTGGAGGTTGGAATAAATGCGATCGGGAATTTCCGTTTCATAATATTGAATCGTGAAAATCACTTCCGGCTCTTCCTGCTCCTTTATCGCCATAGCGTGCTTTTCCGTCTTTCCGATCACTCCATTCCTGCTTCTCAAAATCTGCACATAAAGCGTTCCGCCGATCCGCTTGAAAAAAACAAAATCCTCATCCGTCTTCCTGACTTTCTCCACCCGCTGCCGATCGAAAAATATCTTAAGCGAATCTATCTGGTCACGAAGGGAAGCGGCTTGTTCGTAATCCTGCTTTTCGCTCGCTCGTTCCATCCGCTCGATAAGTATCCTGGATATAATTTTAACTTCGTTCTTTCCCTCTAAGATCGAAACAAGCGCATCAACATCCTTTGCATACTCCTCTTCGCCAATCTTTCCGATGCATGGCGCGTCGCAGTTTCCTATATGATATTGCAGGCATTCTTTTTTCGGGAGCTTGTTGCAGATTCTGATTCGGAAGAGCTTCCTAAGATATCTTGCGGAAATCGCTCGTTTGGATCCTTCCACAAACGGGCCGAAAAAGCGGGCGCTCTTCAGTTTCATCCTGAATTGTCCGGCGCTGTTTTTCCGTGCAACCAACAATCTCGGGAACCGTTCGTTCGTCACCGCAAGATAAGAAAAGTGCTTCGCGTCCTTTAGCGCGATGTTGTATTTGGGCATATAGTTCTTGATCATGTTGGATTCGAGGACAAGCGCTTCATTTTCGTTCTTCACGACAACGAAATCGATCGATTCGATTTGTAAAACAAGAAATTTTGTTTTTCCCTCAACCCGCCTGCTAAAATATTGCGATAAGCGCGAGCGCAATGATGCCGCTTTCCCGACATAAATCACTTTCCCCTCTCTGTCCTTCATCAGGTAGACGCCGGGGAGCTCGGGGTATTTTTCACGATTGAATTCCATAATATCAATTCTTTTTCATTCTGATTATTCTTAAATGCACTTGGTCTTCGAGTCTCACGTTCGCTTTTCGTACGCTCCAGCACAGTAGCAAGTCAGTTTCCAGCCGCAGCAAGAATAGCATTCTTTTTAGCATTGATATACTGAAGATGCAGATAAAAATCCATAGTTATCATTCAGGGAAAGGAATCAATTCAAGGGGCAGCTCGACCCTGCCGGCGCAGGATTCCCTTAGCCTTCTCATGCAATCATTCTTCAGATCATCACCGAGATATCGGTAGGAAGCGACATCCCGGTAAAGCACTCCGACCGCATCGATGATC
>JBFYLN010000020.1:0-12271 GCA_041305425.1 Microcaldota archaeon
GAACTGTTTACATAACGTTAAACAATGGATGGACATTGAGAGATGTTTCTGCACCTGTTAAAATCAAAGGATATGATGTAATTCCGAGCACACGACCTACAGCTGGCCTATTTACTGGTCCAGGAACTTACAAAGGAAATGCACTAACCGTGTTTATCGGCAATTATGCATACTACGCAATCCACCTTGATGTAGAACTCTGCTCCCAGTATTAGCATAATCTTTTCTTTTCCTTTTTCTTCTTTTCAATAACGCCAAGATTTCATCTCAAATCATCGAGTTTGTCTTCTCAAGGTGTCAAATTCTCAATAGTTTGTTGACTTGAGGAAACAAACTCTACTTTCTGGGAAAAACGTTAGCACTAAGAAATCAAACAAGCAAAGATTTGTACGTCGTTTCTTTCCTTCGAGTGATCTTATAAATCAGTATCGAATTTTCCTCTTTGAAAAATTGGTATTGGACTCTGAAAGGGCCAACCCGTAACCTGAAACAATTCTCTCTTCCTACTAAATGGATTGTTCCGTGCGGCTTTAAATCTGTCTCTAGTTCTTTTAGCCTTTCAATTATCGCATTTTTGTATCCTTGCGGAAGTTCGCAAAGGAATTTTGTCGGCTTCTTCGCAACTACGATCTTGAACATCTAGATTTCCCCGAGTGGAGTTGCCTTACCAGCACGGAATTCTTTTATCGCTTCTTCCAGATCTTCAATATCCTCTCGAGTCATTTCACTTTCTCTCAGATGATGATGTTTATAATCCAGGATCGCTATGCGTATTGCTTCTGTTTTGCTAGCAGCATATCCCTTTGTTATCATTTCCTCGATTATATTCTCGACAACTCCTGAAAGCTTCAAATTGATATTCATACATTCACTGTATACTTTATGTACATTAAGTGTATATAAATCTATCGATAATTAAACAATCAGACTTTCTTCGGCAAATTGCGTTCCGTGTCTCGGGTTTCGTGTTTAGTAAATCTGTAAAAATTGAAATCCAACTTTCAATAATAACGTATTCAACCAAAATGCCCTGCATTTTGGGTGTTCAAAATCCTCGAAGGATTTTGTACATATTGAAATCAAAGTTTCAATATTAAACCTTCTTCGGCCTCTCCTCAGGCCGGAAAGCAATCTTCAATCCCAGTATATCAAACTCCGTCCCATCGTCAAGGGTAAACCTAAACTCACTCGCCACTTTCTGGACCTTCGTAACTTTCCCATCCTTTTTCTCAATAGAAAGCAGGTTCTTCGTCTCATCAACAACCTTCCCCCTCAACCCGACCAATTCATGAGAAGAACTATTGACCAGCTCAACTTCTAACCCGATAAAAGTAGAAAAAAGGATATTATTTTTGTTCCGGAATCCAGGCACATCAATCACCTGTCTTCCTTCACTCCAGCCTTTCACTTACTTCAATGCTCTCAGCCAGATATCCGAGGGATTTCAAAACAGCCGGAATCCTTTTCCGATGATCCCCCTGTAAAATGATCAGCCCGTCTTTTCCAGTCCCGCCGCAGGCAAGCTTATGCTTGAGCTCTTTTGCAGTCCTATCCAACTGGGCATCTTCAATCCCTTTGACGATAGTCACGAGTTTCTTGAACTTCTTTTTCGTCGCATAAACCCGGATCTTAGCTACTCCCTGTTTGTCAAGGATCTCGCATACGCAAAGGTCCTTGAGCATTCCACACTTGTTGCAGATGTCTGCCATTTTTTAAAATTCACCTATTTTTTTTGTGATATATTACTTGGCGCAGGCTTTGTTTTTAAAGTTTGCGCTTTTACCTTGGCTGCTGTATTAAGTGACGTGATGTGTGTTTTTAATTTAGCGATCGCTTTTCGAACTGGTTTTTTCTTTTCGCGCTTACCCTCACCTTCAAGCTCAAGCAATGCGCGTTCCAGGCTGATAACTTTCGCTTCAGCTTCTTTCACGCTAAATTTTTGGATATCTGATTTCTTGATTGTTGCCATTTTAATTTCACCTTCTGAATTGCGGTCTCTGTGGCCTCCTAGCTGGCTCTGGTCTTGGGGCATTTGCCGGTGCTGCACTTGGTCCAGCTTCAACTGAATCTGCGCTTGTAACTATCTTTGGCAATGGAATCGCTTCGACTTTCTTGTCTGGGAAAATCGTTCCCGGAGGGGCGATTCTGACCAGCACCCCAATCACACCGGATTTGGTGACTGCAGTAAAGAGTGCTTCACGGACCAGCCTTGCCGGCTCGCCTGCCTTTGGAATATATCCTCCTGAAACATGGAGCCTTTTTGCTTTTGCGCCTTTTGCACCTATCTTTCCTGATGCGACTATTTCTGCACCGAGTGCTCCTGCGCGGATTACTTCGCGGAGCATGTAATGGAGCACTGCACGCACTTTCTTGCCCATTTCGATATATTTCGCCGCCCGCCTTGCAACCATTCTTGGTTCCAAAAACGGTTCGCGAACCTCGATAACTGATATCTGCGGATTTTCGATTCCGAATTCCTTTTTGATATCGTCTGTGAGTTCGTTGATAAGCCTCCCTTTTCTGCCAATTATCTTGGCCGGGTTTGTGACTTCCAGGGTTATTCTCGTAACCATTGGCGTCCGTTGAATATCAATGCTCGCCAATCCTGCCCTGTCCAATTTGACTTCCAGGTATTTCATAACCTTGTACTTAGAAAAATATTCCTCAATCAGTTTATCTCCATGAAGCATTCATTCACCTTTTTGATTATTTTCTTTTACCTCTATTGTGTTCGACAACTGTTTTGTCATTCCTGCTTGAGTGCGATGCCTCAAGCTCTTTTTCAACCTCATGCTTATGTTCGATGTGCTCCGGGTGCTTTTGCACTGGAGGGATTTTTGAATCAAATTGCTTTTCAGTTTTTGAGCTGGCTTTTTTTCCGGTTGGTTTCTCTTCCTTCGCAGGAAGAATTACCTCAACATCTTTTGGGGCCTCATTCTTAGATTTTAGCACAAGTTCGATCCTCGAAGTCACAAGATATGCGCGTGCGGTTCTTCCTTTCGATGCCATACGGGGGTAAATGTCCTTCTTGTTCGCTGTTGCGACAATGATCTCATATTCGTCGCCAAGCCCTTTGACAACCCCATTTGCTATCGCTGCATTCAGCGCCTTAAGCACGATGCCAGCTGATTTCTTCGGGTACCTTCCTTTCTTTCCGCCAAGTTCCCTGCGGTGGCCGAGCCTTTTATTGTGTTTCCTATAAAGCACGGGGATCTCACCCTTTGCTGCTCGCTCCAAGAATGTGCGTGCCCAGGAGGTTTCCTTTCCCCTTATCACTCCGCAGACCTGCGAAAGGTCTTTGTAAGAAGCGTCCACTCCTTCGACGCGCGTGCTCGCGCACGATTCCTTATCGAAACTGATCGTGTATCCTTTCATTGAAATCAACCTTTTCATTTGCCTTCATTTGAGCGGCACGAATTTCGAACCTCTTGTAGCACCTACACCTGGACCAGAGTGAAGAACCCTGCCTACTGTGTGTGAGAAGTCTCCGAGCCGTTTTCCCATTTTGTCAGGCGTTATTTCGACCTGCTTGAATTCCTTTCCATTGTGCACTGCGAACCTAAGGCCCACCCATTCTGGAAGGATCGGCGCATCGCGCAAATGCGTGCGGATCACTTTTTTCGGATTGGCTTTTTTCACTTTGCGCACCTTATCGATAAACGCTTTTAGCTTTGGATTGAATTTGAGGCGCTCGAACGTCCTCCTGTCGCGCGAGTTTGTCATCTTAACAAACGCGTCGAATCCTATGTTCCCGATTTCTTCTTCAGGAACGCCTTTGTACATGATTTTTCTTGCCATCGTGTTCACCTTTCAATTTAATTTACCCTTGAGCTGAAGATCCGCCAGAGGATTGGCCAGCGCCTGCGCGCTTGGTTTTCCTTCTTCCTGTGGATCTTGCTGCAATATGTCCGACCTTGGATCCTGGTGGTGCTCCTCTTGCGACTGTTGTCGGCTTACCAACATGGTGTTGCTTTCCGCCGTGCGGGTGGCAGTATGCTGCCATGTGCACACCTCTGTTCTTTGGCCAGAGCCTGTTGCGGCACCGATATTTGTAATGTGCTGTGCCTGCTTTGAGCAAAGGCCTTTCGCTTCTTCCCCCTCCACAGACAACGCCGAGCTGTGCTCTGCATTCGTTTGAGAGGATGAGTGTTGCCTTGCTTGGTAGTTTCAAATATACGACTTTTTCTTCTTTGGAAATGATTGTTGCAAACGAGCCTGGAGCGCGGACCAGTTTTCCACCATCTCCTGGATTTCGTTCAACATTGAATATGTATGCGCCATCTGGCATACTGTAAAGCGGAAGAACCGACCCGAGCCTGAGCTTTGCCTGTGCCCCAATCTCGATCGTATCGCCGATCGCGATTCCTTCTGGAGCAAGCAAATATCCTGCTTCGTTGTTTTCGTATCTCACTCTCATCAGGAGCGCATCGCGTCCCGTGTCATCGACAAAAGAGAGCACTGTGCCGTTCATCGCGCCTGCTTTTTCGATATCATCGTATGTCCTATAAACCAGGTCTGTGACACCTGCGTGCGGTGAGCGATATGCTGGTGAGCCGCTTCCCCTTCTCTGTTGTTTTAATCGTTTTCCCATTTCAATCCACCGTTATATTTATATATTGGATTTTGAACCATGTCTCATCAATCGCTTCAGCTTACTTTCATCTTCGCTGCAACATCATCTGCTTTGAATCCTTTTTCAAGCTTTATCTGAGCGATCTTTATTCCACCTGGGGTAATATGCGTTCGTACCCAGATAACTTTTACATTGAAGAGAGATTCAATTTCTTTTGCAATCCCCAATTTATCTGATTTGAGATCCACTTTGAACGTGAGTTCATTATTGGAGTTGAGCTTATTGATCGCTTTTTCTGTTTTAATTGGTGCGATAATCATCATGCATAATCACCTTATTTCTTATTCCCCTTCCCGTTTTTAGCCGAGAATCTGGACCCGAAATCCGCGATCGCGGCTTCTGAGAACAACGTGATCCTTCCTGCGTGCGTTCCTGGAGCCAGATGCCTCACCTTGAGGTCCTTTAGCGTCACAACATCCACTCCTGGCAAGTTTCTTGCTGCCTTGAGCACTGCGCCGCTTTTCACTACGATAAGCGGGGATTTTGTCTTGTTGTCCTTTGATTTCAAGAGGAACTTATCAAGTTTCAATGCAGCGAAAACCGCTTCTACCTGTTTTGTCTTTGAAAGTTTTTCAAAAGAATCTTCCATTATGATCGGAAGCGACACGCCGATATCAGTGTGGCATCTTGCGCTGACACATTTTCTGTCTGCGCTCATGCTTAACGCGCTGATGAGTGCCTTATCATATTCTTTCTTGTTCATCAGTTCGATAAGGATCTTTTCAGGTTTTGGCGGGTGCGCCCTGCGTCCCTTCACCGCGTGTGGTACTCTTTTGACTTTACCAAGTTGGCCTTTTGGAAGAACTTCGTGCGGAAGGTGCGGAATACCTTTGTTCTTTACTGCACCGAAGTCTTCTTTTCGTCCCCTGTATCGCGCACTCGTTTCAAGGCCGGCGAATTTGAAGCTTCCTTTTGGCTGATATAGCCTGCTTTCTTCGCTAAGCACCGCGCGCTTAATCAAGTCGTCGCGTCCAGCAGAATCGAATTGCACTGGCAAATCGATCTGTTTGAGGACTTTCCCTTCAATTGAATAAACTGTGGCTTTCATTTGTTTCACCTTTATTTAGGATCCAGCGATATATAGGATACCTGTGGCTCCTTTCCGATCGAGGCGCGGAGTGCGAGTTTTAATTTCACAAGCCTTTTCACTGGCCCTGGGATCGAACCCTTTACAATAATATAATCGTTTGTGATGAATCCATAATTCGGGAACCCGTTTGATGGGTTGACTTCCTGGATCTTATCACTGTCGCCGATCTTAAGGATCTGTTTGTTGAGCTCTGTCCTTGAGTGGTAGCCTGTCTGTCCTGCTTGGGGAACGGTGTAAAGAACATATGCCGGATGCCATTGTCCAAGCGTACCGACATGTCTCATCTTTCCGGTTGCCTTTCTCCGTTGTTTTGAAATGCCGAACCTCTTGACCGGGCCTTGCCATCCCTTTCCTTTTGTGACACATGCAATATCGATGAATTCGCCAGGCTTGAAGACTTCCTGCAAGCGGAGTGATTTTCCAATAAGCGTTTTCGCGTGCGCGAGCTTCTCCGAAACATCCGAGCCGCCAACACCGATTTCCATTGATTCGAGGTGTTTCTTTCCCATCATGGTCATTTTCGGTTGTGCGAAAGCGAGCAGCCTTACGTCTTTGACTTCCTCTTCCTTCACAGTTTTTTGCACTTTATTTTTCTTTCTAAAATTAAGGAGCGATAAAATCTTCTCATCCTGGACTAAGATATCTCCAATTGACCGCGTGGAGTCGTAGCAGCGTACTCCGTAAACCACCATTGGTGGGACTTCTATCACTGTCGCTGCTGATATGACTTCCTGGCCTTTTGTCGGAGATTCGGTCAGATCCGTGTGTGCTACATGCGTCATTCCTGCTTTGTAGCCTGCAAATCCGAACACCCTCTTCTCTTTCAGAGGCTGCCAGCAAACTCGTACATTCTGTGTCGATGCCCTTTTCCTGGGTCTGAAACCCATGGAACCTTTTCTCGGCTTATTGATGTCTACCATATGGTATCCCTTTTTCTCGCCGCTTGCCCTAAACCCATTTTAGAGAGGAAAATTTCTCTCCGATGGATATAACGGGACTCTGATAGTGGAAACTACCAAAGCGAAGTAAATGATTACTTCTGCGCCGGAAATAATGCGTAAAGGAGAAGTATGAGAAGAAAGATTTATAAAGTTGATTAGGGGAAACGGGGTTTGCTTGGAATGTTCAATTCAAATCTCCCTCTTCCTTGTTTTCAATTTGCCCGATTATATCGTAAATGACATCTTCGACCTTATGCTTATCTATATTGTGTTTTCCAACCAGTGATCCAAGGTGTTTTGTGACTTCATCATCCTTTCCCCTAACCTTATCGCAATCATAGTACCAGATCAGAAGTGAATTTTGGGGTTTTTGTGCATCCTTGTCTTCATCATCCATCATGACCAAAAAGCATTTTCGGTCTTTTATCAGTGGCATGGGGATGGCTATTGCCTCTAAGGCTTGGGAGATTTCCGGAATTGAGATTAACTTTGCAGAAAGCAATTTGTCTATGATACGTATCGCACTTTCAGGATAAGGCGTATGGAGAACTGCATCTTTGAGTTCCAGTATTTCAAGCTCCAATAAATCTTCGCCATTACATGCCTTGATATATTCATCTATGGCATGGTTCCTGGATGCATAATTCGGGCTGTAAGTTGCATAAAGCAATTGCACGTATTTGTACCCGTCTGTATTAAAAAACGCTTTCGGGCCACCTTCAAGCGCAATCGCTTCGCACATGACTTTCCCGAATGTCGGAAGGTCTATGAGCCTTTTCTCTTTCACCATCTCACGGCAATGCTCTTCGAGTGCAGGATTCCTTTCCATAAACGGGTACCCGGCAATCTGTGAAACAATCTCTTTCATTCCCGCGATTGTGAGGCTGTCGATAAGCATCTTAAGATGCCTTCCCCTTAACGTTCCGAAATGGCATGCGATCTTCCTCAATTCATCCTGCTTTCCATCTGCAATGATTTCGTCGATATTTTCGCGTGCAAGCTCGACCACTAGCGCATTCTTGACCTGGTTAGTAAGAATTGACGGGTCGGAGAGCCTTCCCCAACATCCTGCTCTTGCAAGAGATCTGATATCATTATGGGATTCGCAAGAATAGCTTTTGGCTGAATCGGATAATTTGTCGTATAGATATTCCAGCAAAGGCAAAGCCTCTTTTGGCTTTATACGCTTGGCCTTCGGAGTTGCAGATTTGAATTTGAGTTCAGTCATACTCATCTTTTAACACATAATGTTTTTAATGCCTTGCTGCGCTTGAGGGGGATAAAATACTGCGGGTATTTCTGCTTCATCAATGCGATTTCTGCATCGGTCTGCCTTGCCAATTCCCTCATGTTGCGGATCAGTTCATCAGTCTTCTGTCTCATGTCTTGGGTATATTCTCCTTCTTGCTTAGTGATTAGCTGCATTTTTTGCAATTTCTCTTTCTTTGATCCGGGTTGAGCCGATTTTTTCCTTGATGGCGTTTTTTTCTTTTCATGGGATGCCACCGGGCCAGCTTTTTCTTCCTTGAGCTTAATCCTGCATTTTCGGTTATCTGACGGGCATCTTTCTTCACCCATATATTCGCAGAGCTCCTTTCCCAGGCAGCTTTGTTTTTTCTTTTCGGTTTGGATCGGTGTATCCCGCCCATTTGCATGTATCTCCTCAATCGCCTCTCTGTATTTCCGTTTTACCTGCTCGACACTCTCGATTGCCAATGCTGCTTCAAGGGCAGGTCGTGATTGCTTTGCTTTCAATTTGCCAAGTGAACATCCTGCTGCCATCCTCACATGCGCGCTCTCATCCTCAAGGCCCTGTATCAGGATCGGCAATGCCTTCGGATCCCCGTTATCGCCAAGAGCAAGCATCGCGAGCCTTCTGAAGAAATGGTTCTTATCTCCGAAAGCTACCCATGATAATGGAGCGAGCGCTTCTTGGCCACCGATATTCCCTAGGATGTTTATTATGTAGAATTTGACTTCCCTGCGGCAGCATCTTAGGACCTCAATCAAAGGTCTTATTGCAATCGCGCCCAATGACTCAAGGGCACGGGCAGCCTTTTCTTTTCCAGCGAAGTTCCCGTCCTTGAGTTCATTAATGTATGATCCAATATCTGTTGTATTAGAATCCATGCAATCCCTTGTTTGTAGTTTGCTAGATTATTGTTGAATTTTTTTCTTAGTTGTCGGTGTTCAGAAGAACAGATCCCGCTCTCCCTGCTCGATGCGCTTGAGGCGGTTTCGTGTTTCGAGTTTTCGGTCTTGATCGGTTATCTTTTCAATTTCCTTTTCGATCAATCTTTCTCCGTCATTTCGTATCTGTTCGTTACCATAATCTATAACGAACTCTTTAAAAGTCAGTATGGCATTCGGCCTGCACAGATGGTGAATGTTTCCTGTTTTTGCAAGCTGCATGAACGCATCACCTGTCCGCTTGCTCCGATAGCACGCGGTGCAAAAGCTCGGGATATGGTCTTGCTTGATAATAGAGGAAACCACTTCCTGCACGCTGCGTTCGTCGGATATTTCGAATTGCGCGTTCGATTTCGGGTTCTGATTTTTTATCTCCGTTTTTGTATTTGAATATCCAAGAGGAGATGCACGTGATGCGGCGCTTGTCTGTGAGATTCCTATTTCAAATGCTTTAGCTCGGGTTTCCGGAGTTTCACGGGTCGAGATAATCATTCCGGTGTACGGGACGCTTAAGCGAATTATTGCAATCAATTTTAAAAAATCGAAATCAGAAACCGGAAACCGGGCACTGTAATCCACGCTCGGTGCCGGCTGGAACCTTGGCACGGATATCGTGTGCGGCCCGACCCCGTGATTCGTTTCCATGAATTTTGCATGGCTAAGAAGCGCGAGTATTTCGAATCGATAATCATACAACCCGAACAAGACTCCCATACCATAATCATCTATCCCTGCCTCAAAAGCGCGCTCGTGCGCAGTGATCTGGCGATTATAATCGCTTTTCGGGCCGGTCTTGTGAAGTTTTTTGTACGTTTCGCGATGATATGTCTCCTGGAATAACTGATATGTGCCGATTCCGGCTTCTTTGAGCTTGCGGTAATTCTCGGTGGTGGTTGCGGCGATATTCACATTGATACGGCGAATCTCTCCGCTATTTCCGCTTTCATTGCCATCTTTGACTTTCGTATCATAAATCGTTTTTATCGCATCGCAGACATAATCAATCGAAGTATCAGGATGCTCCCCTGCTTCAAGAAGAATGCGTTTGTGCCCCATCTTAATTATTTGGCTTGTCTCCTCACGTATCTCTTCAGTTGTCAAGCGTCTTCTGTCCAGTGCCTTGTTGCGGCAGTGGAATCCGCAGTACTCGCAGTCATTCACGCATTGATCCGAGATGTAGAGCGGCGCGAAAAGCACGAGGCGGTTGCCGTAGATCTCATTTTTCACTTTCCAGGCAGAACTGAAGAGCAGGTCGCACTGCTCCCTGCTGCAAATCTGCAGAAGCGAAGCAGCCTCCTCAAGGGCAAGCCCATGCTTCAATTCCGCTTTATCCAGAATCGCTTTCAGCTCATTTTCTTCCGGAGCTTTTGAGCTGCCCAGAATGCCACTTATCTTCTCCTCATCCAGCGAAAACATGATGCTGAAAATACGGGAATGTTTATTTATGCTTATGCGCTTTCGTTAAGGCAGCAATGATTAAAAATACAGCCTGGGAATCTCATTTCAATGCTCGGATGGGAAGTGTGGTTTGCGGTCGTTCCAGGCTTGATACTGTTCCTCTATGGGATAGAGAATTTCAGCCGGGAAATACTGAATGTGGTAGGGGGAAGTTTCCGGTCCACACTCTCCAAAATAACGAAAAACCCTTTGCAAGGCACAATCTTAGGTGCCATCGTCACTGCGATAATGCAGTCCAGCACAGCGACAACAGTGATAACCATCAGCCTTGTCAATGCCGGGGCGATCTCATTTGCCCAGAGCCTCGGGGTGCTTTTTGGCTCGAATATCGGCTCAACAATCACTGCGCAGCTGGTGGCATTCAAGCTCACCGGCTTTGGCCCGCTATTCATCCTTTTCGGGTTCGTCCTGAGCATTGCAGGCGGCAAATACCGCTTTGCCGGAAAGCCCCTCTTCTACTTCGGGCTGGTGTTCTTCAGCATCTCACTCATGGCTGCTGCGATCGAGCCCATAAAAGGGGACCCTGGAATCGTGGGCCTCTTTGCAGGGTTTTCGAATGTTTTTCTCGGGATAGGGGTGGGGATAATCGCGACCATAATCCTGCAGTCGAGCGCTGTTACAACCGGGATTGTGGTGCTGCTTGCGGCAAGCGGCATGATCAGCCTTGAGCAGGGAATACCGATACTTCTTGGCGCGAACATAGGGACCACTGCAACCACCCTGCTCGCAGCATCGGGAATGGACCTGTTTGCGAAAAGGGCTTCTGTCGCGCACCTTCTCTTCAATGTGGGCGGTGTGCTTATCTTCCTTCCGTTTTTGCCTGATTTTTCGGCCTTCATTTCCTCATTGGGAGGCGATGCAGGGGTGCAGGTGGCGAATGCACACCTCATATTCAACATAGTATGCGCAACCATATTCCTTATCATGATCAGCCAGTTCAGGAGCGTTGTCGAAAGGCTTGTGCCCGGGACTGAAGAGGAGATACTCTTCCATACGAAATACCTCTCGAACGGAATTCCTGATGCCAATCCTGAGGCATTCGGCCTGATCGAAAACGAGCTGCGGAATTCGCAGGATGTCACTGCCGCGCTTTTCCATGAGTCGGCAACACTGCTCAGGACCGGGAAAACCAGGCTGATAATGCGCGTTGACAAGCTCGAAGCGCTCAATGATTTCCTTGATGAGAAAATCGAATCCGCGCTGCTCGGGCTCTCGACAAGAAAGCTCAATGAGGATGAGGCTGAGAAGACAGTGCTGCTTGTCCGGATATCGAATTCAATCGAGCATCTTGGCGACCGTGGAAGGGCGTTGGGAAAGGTCGCCAGCTCCATGAGCGAACGCGGGGTTTCTTTTTCACCGGCTGCCATGTCCGAGATCGAGCAGATATATGCGAAATTCTCGGAGAACATCGAAATCATAGGAAAGCGCCTGCCCCGGATATCTGCCAAAGGCGTGGAGAGCATCCGGAAGAATGACATCGAGCTGAGGGCGCTCATAAATTCCGGATACAAGAGCCACCTTCGGAGGCTTTATTCGCAGAAAGCGTACTCAGGGACCTTTTATGCAGAGGTCGTTTCCCTTGTCGAGGCATCCAATGCGAATGTGCGGGAGATCAGGAAGCTTGCTGAGATGTACTCAAGGCTCTGATGCGCATTCCAGGGGCAGGCGTGTTTAACTGCCCAGGTCTGTCGGCGCTCGAATATCATCTTTAGAAATATTGGCAAGGGCATTCGTGGGTTTTGAGTTCGTTCAAACCGAAAAGCTTATAATAAACATATTGTTTATTATGTCATGTTGAAAAATATTTCGTCGCTTGTGTTGAATGCAATTGAGAAAGCCCCTTTCGGGATAACAAACCTCGAATTGCTTAAAAGCCTTCGGTTTTGCGATCCTGATTCACTTAAAACCACGTTAAGCAGACTTAATAAAGCAAAAAAAATCATTCGCCTCAAGCGCGGT
>JBFYLN010000021.1:0-6846 GCA_041305425.1 Microcaldota archaeon
CTTTGCACAATGCCGTGACTGCAGTAAGCCTCTCATCTCCAATCTGGCTTTGTAATGAGGCTGCGGATGTGTTTAAGAAATCCCGCACATCGAAATGTCTTGAAGCATACGCTGCTGGGCCTGCTGTTTTAACTAGGCATGACGTTGGAGGCTTTGGAGATTGGATCGTACTTTGAGCCGCGCTTTTCTTACACATGCAATCTGATTTGCTGCAAACCGATCCTTTTTTGCACTTCGCTGTCTCGCCTGAATTTGGTTTTGGCTCGCACTGTTCGCCAAATTCAACTTTTCCATTGCCGCATTTTGGCTCCTCTTTCTTTGGCTCTACTGGTTTTGGCTCCGGGATTGGAGGTGTTATTTTCACTGGCTCAGTCTTAACGCATTTTGTTACGACCACCTTCTCAACAACCTTGGGGCCTCTGCAATTGCAATCCACGAGCATGCCGGCTAAGAACGCGGCTGTCAGTGCGGGAATTGTCCAGTATTTCTTCACAAATGCCTTTAGCTTCCCCATGCTTTCAGACGGTTTCCTTGCCGAGCCTCCAATTGATGGTGCAGAAGGCTGCACAATAGACTCTGCGACTGGAGGGAGCACCGGAGTAGAATCATAAAATTTTTCTTGAACTGGAGCTTCGCTTCCAGGTTGCGAAACGATAACAGATTCGATTTGAGATGTTGTAACTTCCTGTTCTGGCTCAACAGCCATTGCCCTGCTTGGGAGCTGTGGCGGCGAATGTTTTGGCTTGTCAAATATCGGGGTATCCAAATCAGAAACAGGCGCATCTTCCAATAATGAGCTCATTTCCCTTGCAGGTAAGCCTGATTTTGCAGCTGCTAGTAACGAAGCCCTTGGGCCTTGGACACTTGTTGCTGCTTCAGCAGATTTTGCTGATGGTTCCTTAACCAACGGTTCGGAATCAGGCGCTTTATTTGCCGTCATCGGGCGGGCTGGAATCGCAGGTGTTTTCACACCTGATTTTAATTGTGCCCTTAATTGTTCTCTTTCTTCTTTTGTTGTCATATTGTTTCACCTTTTTATTATCATATTTATTGTTTGAGTGTCTCCAACGCTTTCATGATCTCTTGGTCATTAAGCCCATTGTTTTGAAGTAATGTATCAAACGCGCTTTGGAACCGGTCGCCAAGCAGTTCCACTGATACGTCGAGTTTATTACTCATTAGACCTGAGGCGACTACAAGAACTTCGTAAACATTGACGTTATCAAGAATTTCTTTTGCCTTTGAAACCAATTCGGAGATTTCAGGATCTGTGCATTCTGCATATGCGGTTAGAGCGGATGCAAAATAGTCTGGCTCGAGTTCCTTTGCAGCTTCGATAATGCTATTATCTGCAAGATGTTTTGCCATTATGCCTGACGCTTTCAATTTTTTCATTTCTTGGTTTCCCTTTTCAGCTTCTTCCAGTTCTTTTTCAAGTTCCTGGACATTCGCTTCAAGTTCGACTATCTTTTCATCCTTGGCATCTGCCTCATCCAAGAGTTCAAGCATTGTGGCATTTTTGGATTCGAGATCCGAACTAAGTGTTGCAACCTGTTTTGTAAGTTCTGTGATCTGGCTTTCTTTGGCATCCACTTCATCTAAAAGTTCCAGCATCCTGGCCTTTTTGGCATCAAGATCCAAACTAAGCTTTCCAACCTGATCTTCCTTGGCATCTACTTCGTCCAATAACTCCAGTATCCTAGCATTATTAGCATCGAGATTTGGAGTTAACTGATCGACAGTCGTATCAACATCCTCTTTCGCGGATGTGGCCAATTTTGCAAGTTTCGAAACGTTTTCTGCATTCTCTTTTGAAACGGATTCCAAATCCGTCCGTAATCCATCGACCTGAGCAGTGAGCCCTTGGACCTCGGCAGTTTTATCTGCGAGCTTCCTAGCGGATGCTTCTTTTTCTTTTGCTAGCAGCTCGTTGAATCCGTTTTTCGCATGCGTGATCTTTGTTTTAAGGCCCTCAAGCTCTTGTGCCAATTTCGCATTCTCATCCTTAAGTGCAATGAGCTCTTCGTATTCTGGCGCTAAAACCATTGATGGCGCGACTGGTGTGGAAGTTGGTGCTGATACGATTGGCGCGGGCGTTGGTGCAATTGGCGCTGGAGTTTGAATCAGTTCAGAAACAGCTTTAGCTTCTGCCGCCAAGACTGCTGGCGCTTCGATTAACGGGCTTGTCTCAAGCTTTGTCTTTGCTGCCTTCTTTGCCTGGATCGCTTTTTGTATCGCTTCCCAGTTTTGTGTAGTTTGTTTTGTCGTCATTGTTTTCACCTTTTCATTTTGCCAATTCCACTGCTTCCTTTACCAGTGTCATCCCTTGTTTGAGATCTTCCACCCTTTCTTCAAAAGTGGGTTTTGGAACGTAATCCCATGAAAGCTCGAGGCAGTCTGCCATGAGCATGCTCATGCCTTTTTCGATAGATTGCAAGCGCGTTTCCATATCGGCTTCTGAATTCAGCGGCGGCTTTGGCAAGCCTGCTTCAACAAAAGCAAGCTTCAGATCATCCTCAAGATTCAAAACAGCTGTATCGAACTTGGCCTGCTCGAATGATGTCGTTTCCTTCACAGGTTTTGGCACTGCAACAGGCTTTTGCTCCTGCGGCGTTGCCTCGGCTTTCGCTTCGGCCGGGCCTGCTGGAAGGAAACCGAGCTTCTTGAGCTCGTTCTTTATCATTTCTTCGACTGCACCAAGATCCATCGGGATCACGCTCGGGATCGATGCGACATCTTGCGCAAGCTTCTTAAGCTCCTGCCCGACATCGTCGAGTGCTTTTGTGATTATTTTGAGTTTGTTTGCTGTTTCATCAGAAGAAACGTGGATTTCAAGTTCCTGCCTGACCGACTCTGCAAGCGCTTTTGCAGAATCCGCGGTTGTGAGTGCTGTATTGACGCCTTCTGTGACATCACGTACTTCAGCGGAAAGCGCGCGCACCTGGGTTCTGACCTCAGGCAAAGCTTCTTCGGTTAATTTCCTGACCGTTGTTTCCAGAGGAGAAAGCCTTGATTCGACATTGTTCAAGGAGGTTTTGAGGCTATTGACATCAGATACGACGCCACTGAACTTCGCGCTCACACCTTCTACGAGAAGGTTCTGGAAATCGAGGGTGTGCTTCAATGCAGCTGCGGCATCAGTTGCGACCCTTCCCTTGTCGTCTGTGAGGCTTTTCAGCACAGGGCCCATCTTGTTCTTGTAATCTGCAAATTTCGTCTTCATATCATTCATCCTCTGGTAATTCATCTTTTAGTAATTACTTTGTTTGTAATAGTATACTTTAGTGGGAACATATATTTAAATGTTTGCTTTTGGTTAAATGTGTGCTTGTTATCCATCCGAATCATCCTCTGCATCACCATACCGATACGCGATCAGGAATTTGTCATCGTCTTTACGGCGGTCAATACAACCGCATTCATCCCTGCCAACTTGCCCTTTTACGCTTCGCTCTTCTGAAATTTGCGCGATTTTGCTTACTGCGGAATCGATGTCCGATTCAGAAAATGCAGCTCCGAGCTTATGCTGGCAAACGACATCCCCTACCCCATCAGTATACAAAGCGACAACATCCCCCCATTTCAAGGAAACGGCATTGGAAGAAAGCTGGGCGAATGATGTCCCAAGCCCTGAGGTTATCATGCTGGTGTTGAAATTAGGGGGATAATTCCATAGGATGTGGTCACAGAGTTCTGCACAATTTGGAACATTGGATCCCAGATAGTCCTTAAGCGATTCCGTATGATTGTTCCCGACGCAAATTTCCGCGGTGTTTACGAACTCTTCGCTTTTTCCATCGGCCCACAGATCAAGAAGGCGGTCTGCGAACATTGTAACAGTCGCATGGTCCTTGCTTGACCCGACTGCTTTTCCCTCCCGGAACACGCGCCACCTGCTGTCGCCTGCATGGATCGAATACAGCTTTTCGCCTTCTTGTATGGTAAGGACAAATGTTGTCCCTCTGCCAGAGCGAAGGTCACGTAAACCATCTTTCACATTTGCAAAAGTAATCGCCAGGTCGGCAATGTACGCCAATACTGCCGCATCTTCCAGATTGGTCAGCATGCTGCAATGGATCGCAAGTTCGAAAATCTCTTTCGCCATACCGCTCGCTTCCGATGCTCCAAGCTGCCCGGACATGCCATCGAAAACAGCGTCGATACGAAGAGCCCTTCCATCTTCTAGCACAAGCGAATAAGAGAAGCCCGCATCTTCCATATTCCCGCCTTTTTTCGGCTGGTGCCATATGCCGGATTCGTTTTCCCGAATTGATTTCACCCTTGGAACATCTTTTCCAAGAATAGCAAGAAGCGCGTATGCCTGGTCATGATTATGCATGAACTCTTTTATCGAATCCATATTGAAATCGATTTTCGACTTAATTAGTTCATTGAAAATCCATTTTTTATCATGGTTTTTTGAACAAATCGCTAAGATGAGATCTTTCATGTCTACATCCTGCCCGCCAAAAAGCCGGGTTAGGAATATGCCTTGATCGTCCCCTTTTTTAGTCTGGATTTTCCCAGACTGGAAATCCTTTACAAGCAATGCAAGCCTCATGGAATCTGAGAAATGGAACATTTTCTCCTTGAATCTTTCCTCTCCCATATTATCATAGGAAGCAGATGCCCTGGATATGCAAGATAGGTCTTTTTTCGTAGGGAATTTCCCTGACATCGAATAGATAAGGTTTCTCTGGCTGGTATTTAGGAATTCCGGATGCAATTTTATCGCGCTCAAGATGATTCGGTTCCGTTCCACTCCATTTGGCCTTGCAACACCAAGTTTAGCATGTAGCTGGCCATATGCAACATTAATCAAGGAGCGGGCGCGTTTCCAGTCCTCTTGTTTTGCCTGGCGGGAGATGTGGTTCATTATTATAAGTTCACGCAACCCCGGATCCATTGATCGGAATGCTTCGATTGCCTGTTCATCGTTTTCTGAGTTGACCCCGGCAGTTTTGACGATATAGCGCAATGCGGTGGTTTCGATCTTATCCAAAGCCATTTTGGGAGCGGATTTGTTAATATTTGTGATAGGCGGGAAATCAGTTAAGGTCACGGGTTTGGCCCGTATTGCAGATGGTTGCGGCGTTTCTTTCTCGATTTTGCCAATCTGCCCTGAAAGGGTTTTCTGCTTATCGGCAATTTTCTTTTTTTCTGCCGCTATTCGGATTTCACGCACCCTTACAATCCCCTGGTATTCCGATTTGTCAATTCGCCCATGTACCATTGATAATATGGCATTTGCATTTGCATCGTCTTTCATCCTCATTAACAATGGCTTCACGATTTGCCAGTTCTCTTTTTCGCTAAGCATCGGCGCCATTTGGGATGATATCGTTTTTCTAATCGCGTCGTCATCAACGTAATTGTATATGTGTGCGCAAGTGATCGCGACCTTTTCCTTTCCGATCCCTTGTGTAAAGATCATCGCGTCCTTAAGCAATTCGGTGATGGATTCGATTTGCGCATCATCCTGGCTTTCAATTGCCCGGTCGACAAATTCCGAAATCAAAGTGTCTGTACGTTCTGAAGAAGGCTCTTCGTTAAGCATGCGGAAAAGCTCGTTCCTAAGGCGGGCTTCTTCTGAAATTTGAGGTTTTATTAGAACAGGTATCCCGGGTTTTGTCACCTCTTCGGAACCATCCTCCAGGAATGTGCCATCAAAAACATGATCCAGTTCAAGCTCTCCGACAATGGCCGGATCTTGCCGTGCACCGCCCGAAAACTCGCCTTTGGCAGAATCAAATATAGGATCAACAAAAGATTCTACCGGGCCAAGAAGAGTTCTGTTACGAATCAAGGCTTGCAATGAATGGGAACGTGACTTATTGCCAGTAGATCCTATCAATGATTTTATCATACCGGCATAGGATGGATCATTGAAAGTTGGGCTGAGTGCATTTGCGAATTCCTCCTTGAGCAAATCATCATTGATTCTTGTATAAATATCAGCGCATGCATTCGCAATCGATTTTACTCCACGCTCAGTAGCAAAATCCAAGGATTCTATAAGTGGGGTCGTTACCCATAAGATATTCTCGATCTGGTTCTGGGCACATGCATCACGGACTATTTTTTTGACCATATTATCAAGATGCTCGGATGCAGGATCATCTTTCATCAGTCTGAAAAAATCGTTTTGCCAATTTGTTAAACGAAAATTCGAGATCTGCCTGATTTGTGAATCCTCTGCAGTCTCAGATAGCCTGGCAAGCTCGAATGAGCTTAGGTTGAGCAGGTCAAACGCCACGGAAGTCCCGATTCCATCATCTGATTGCTTGTCACTCACATGCGAGAGTAGCATATTGAACATCGCTTCACGGGCAGATTGCGAATATGTTGGGATCCATCGGTTGATAAATGACCGGATTGTTGAGGACATTTGCGGATCTGCCTGGGAGCACAGGCTGATAAATGCCTTTGCCACATATTTTGCAGCAATTGATTCATCTTGTGAACCGGCAAGCTCTTGAAGCCCGTTAAAAATATTTCCAATCGAGCTAAAGATAATGCCCTCATTACCCGCATTCAGGCTTGCGAGAATTTCCACCGCATTGTCGAGTTCGGAGATCGCATAAGCGTTTGCCGGGTCTTCAAAGAAATTCGCAATGGATTGGTTGACTGCCGCAGCTATAGCGATTTTTTCCTGCTCTTTTTCGAATGAGATTGCCTTTTCTTGCGCATCCTTGATCCGGTCTAAAATCACACAAGTCGGAATCAGATTAGAAATCGGATGGTATTTGAAACTGGCTAGCGACCGGGCATATAATGAAGGAACCTTGTCCCTTTTTAGCGCGCCATTAAAAAATTCTGAAAGCGATTTAGCCCGTTCTTCATCAA
>JBFYLN010000022.1:0-5197 GCA_041305425.1 Microcaldota archaeon
CTTTGATGCAAATTCCGTCGTCAATTTCCCCAATCGACTCTCCATACTATATGAATATTACTATCAACCATCCCGATATTTCATATTCTGATATTCTTTATCTTGAAGGCTACAGCCGGGGAAAGCTTGTTTCGCAAGTCGATTGCCTAAGCCAACAAGAAGGTTATGGAAGCCTTGATTATATTCCTGGCGGGTCCATGGGATGCGAATTTTCCGTTCCCTACGAATATCTCCCAAGCCAGGAGCTAGATGTTTATGCAGTTTTAGAGACAAGCAATGGACAGGTGTATTCCGGGCCCTATCACACACGCGTAAATTGGGCAGGCTATGAATCACGGTTCTGGGGCGCTTTTGCATTCCTTTCAATCGCGATCGCTGCGATATATATCATTATTGTCCTTCCCCTTGGGATTATGATGTTCTATCACGGGATGAAGACAAAACATAACGGCATAATCAAGGATGAATACTCTATCAATTCGCTTCTAAATCCGTTTCTGAAACGCATGACCTTTTTAGGCAAGTTCAACTCCTTCCTATTGTCTCCTTGGTTCTGGGGAATTGAGCTTATCGGTATCCTCTTCATTGTCCTTTACATGTTCCTTTCTGCAAAGAGCTGGGTAAGCCTAAGTGGTTTCCTATCTTTTTTCGCATCCGGTCTTGCGGCATTTGCAATTCCATTTATTTGGGTGTGCCTGATGTGGTTTGCCGAATATCGCGAACGCGAGCCGCTTCGGATAATCGTGACATTCTTCCTTTGGGGCTGCCTGGCTTCGCTCATGGCTATTGGTTTGAATACGGTTGGCGGGTTGGTGTTTGGGATTTTCGGACTCGGATTCCTCGGTGCAGTTCTAATCGCTCCATTGTTTGAAGAGCTTTTCAAGGGAACTGGATTGGCGCTTGTCGCCTCTCACCATGAATTCGATTCGGTCGAGGATGGGATTGTGTTCGGTTTTACAATCGGCATGGGATTTGCATTTATTGAGAACTGGCTTTACCTGCTTGATAATCCTCTTGGAGGCGATGTTGTCGGGTGGCTATTGCTTTTCTTCATGCGCTCGATTTTGTTCTCTGCCAATCACGGCGTATATACTGCGATAGTCGGTGCGTGTATCGGGTTGTTGAAGGAGCGGAAGTTTGCTGCACCTGCATTAGGGCTGGTTCCGGGAATAATAATCTCCGGATTCTTCCATATGATGCATAATTCATCTGCGGTGTTTAGCGAATTGCTTGGTTTAGGCGGGGTGCTTGCATTCTTTTGCGTATTGGTTCCGATTTTCGATTACGGGAGCCTGATTGTGATTGGTTTGTTATTTGGGTATGCGGTTCTTAGGAAGAAAAAGAGCCCATCTGCAAAAAATTATTTCCGGGCAAAGACAAGGTAAGCCGAGTGCATCAAACCGAAATGCTGCGGCCTGGTCCCGAAATCCCGGACATCATATTCACGGACTATTCCTTCGACCATGAAGGTATTTGCAAAGCTCTTATTACATTCAAGGACAAGCGCTTTAGCCTGCTCAATATTCAGGCAGTGCGCTGCCAAGTAGCCGTTCTTTTTGAGGAGTTCGTGGATTCTCTGCGCGATCTTTTCGCATTCAGCAATATCGACAAACACCAAATCGAATGATCCGTTTTCTTCTTCCTCAAGCGCATTTGGTTCGAGAACATCTTTTCTCTTTTGAGTGATGTTCGTTAGTCCGCTTCGTTTGATATTCGATTCGACAAGATCCGCAAACTCGCTTCTTTTCTCGTATGTCACAACCTCTTTAGCGATATTCGCCATCTGGATTGTCATGAATCCGGATCCGCTTCCGAGCTCCAAAACTCTCGACTCGCGACCGATCCCTGTATAGCCGAACACAAGTCCTGCATCCTTTGGGAGCGTCACAGCTGGCCCTCCTCTTTTGCATTTTTTTAATAAGTCCGGGAAATGAAATTCGGGTTTGAACATGATTTTAGCCTCTTACTACTTACATTTGATTCTATTTCTTCATCTTTTCCCTGTACGCTTTGAGTTTCGAGTCCAGTGTCTTGTCGTTTAGTGCAAGAATCTCTATCGCAAGCAGCGCCGCGTTCTTCGCATTGTCTATACCCACTGTCGCAACAGGGATTCCAGGCGGCATTTGCATGATTGATAAAAGAGCGTCGAGCCCATCGAGTTTCACGTTAACTGGAACGCCGATGACTGGTTTTGTTGTCTTGGATGCGACAACTCCCGGAAGCGCTGCGCTTAATCCTGCAATCGCGATTATTACGCTCGCACTTGTTTCCGAAACCGTCTTCTCGACTTTCTCCGGATTCCGGTGCGCGCTCGCGATTTCTGTTTTGAACTCGACACCAAATTCAGTAAGCGTTTCACCTGCTTTTTGTGCAACTGCTTCGTCGCTTTTGCTTCCCACAATGATAAGTACGCGTTCTGCCATATTGGAATATTGGTTTGCTCGTCTTTAAAAAACATATCCGGTCAAATCAAACTCATGGTAAAAGCAGCGGCAATGAGGAAACGCTACATATTGTTCGAGTTTGTGGGGCCAGACCTTTCGGAAGAAGAGCTCAAATTCGCGATCGGTGGCGAATCATTGAAGTTCTTCGGCGAGCTCGGGCTTTCCTATGCTGCAATAAAGCTGATGGAATACGATATCAAAACAAAGCGTGGAATCCTGAGATGCGAACGCTCGTATTTGGATAAAGTGCTTGGCTTTCTTGCATTAGTCAGTTCACTAGAATCAAAACCCGCAAGGCTCAAGACCCTTAAGAGTTCAGGGACTATCGCTTCGCTAAAAGTTTAGGAACACATCTACTTCCCCAAATTATTTCAAGCGATCAGCGTGCTTCTTTCAACCCACATCTGATAGATCTTTTCCGCTTTGTCAGCTTTAAATGAAATGATTTCAGGAACTTCTTGCGGATGATTTATTTTGATATGGGCTTCTGCTTTTGATTGAAGTTTTCCCTTTGTCTTTATCAAAAGCAAAAATTCTTTTTGTTCTTCGATTTTCCCTTTCCACCGATAAATCGAACATTCCATTGGAAGAATGGAAACGCACGCCGCGAGCTTTTTCTCAACAAGTGATTTTGCGATCGTTTTCGCGCTCTCGATCGTTGGGCATGTATTCATTATAAGGATGACTTTTTCACCGCCAATGCTTACGTCCATATGTCATCATCACCCAATTCATCGAATTTCAATTCCACTTATCCTATCTCTTGAAAGCGATCTCCAAAACATCCCGATGCTTCAATAAATAATCCGCACCGAGTGCTCGTTTTGTCCGTATATCGATTGCCTTTATGAAGTTCTCGGCGAATGTGGAATGAATAGCGCCAGCGAATTGGATCGCGGTTGAACCTGGTTTCATCAGCCATACATCTGGAAGCACCCGGCCTTGGTCATCAGACAGCTTTGACACACCACCTGCGAATATCGCTATGTATTTGAGATAGTCGAACACCGCGGAGTTCAGGCATTTCTGCACTCCAGTTCCTCCGAATTTCTGCATGAGCTGATTCATGATTTCCATTGCTTTCTCTTGCTGCGGGTTAAGCTCTTTGATTTTTTTGAATGTTGCGTCTCCTGGCACATATTCAATAAACCCTGCTTTAGCTGCATTCTTGAGCGTGATTTCAGCTTCAGCAGAACAAGGGACAATGAAGTGGTTGGGGAATTCCTTTTTCAGTCGCATATAATTGTCATAACCGGTTGAAAGGTCGCACTTGTTTGCTGCGATTATCGTCGGCTTGCCAAGTTCGCGCAGGGTTTTTGCCAGAGCAAAAATATCCTCTTCAGTCCATTCTCCAAGCGTCTTCTCGCGAAGGTTGAGTTTGTTAAGCACGCGGATTGCTACATCCTTTGTGAACCCAAGCCCTGCCATCTGATCTGCGATCATGTCTTCGTTCTTCTTGTTCAGTTTCGATTCGCGAACAAGCTTGCCCCAATTTCTCTTTAGGATCCCTTCGATCCAGTAGTTTAGCTCGTTCTCAAGAAACCTAATGTCATTGGCAGGGTCATAGCTTCCGGTGGGGACTTTTTCGCCGATTTCGTTTGTGGAGCCGGAAACATCTATCACATGGATGAGTAGATCCGCCTGCCTCAAATCATCAAGGAATTTGTTTCCAAGCCCTTTTCCTTCATGCGCACCTGGAACAAGGCCAGCAACATCAAGAAGTTCGACAGGTACGAACCTCCTCGCGTCTTTGCAAAAACCAGTTCTTGGATTGCACTGCACGCCCAACTCTTTGTCTACACAAACGATCTCCACATATGCAATCCCATGATTCGGCTTGATTGTTGTGAACGGTCGCGCTGAACGCTCGACTGGGACTGCTGAGAGCGCTTCGAATGTTGTTGATTTTCCGCTGCTTGGTTTTCCTACTAGGCCGATTAACATGATGAGGAATATGAAGGGATTTTTTATTAAGGCTATTTATGCAATTCTGTCAAAATAGATATCTCTATAAAGAATTCATCTTCTTTATATAAAATTCAATATCTTTATAAAGTATTTGTATTCTATATATGATTCATGTACATGCATAAATATGCGATTCTACAAGCGATGAAAACCGTCCTTTCTTCACCGTCAAAACGATTTTCGATAGTAGATCTCGCAAAAGAGGCCGAGCTCGCGCCAAGCGCAGCCAAATACTCTCTCGATTATATGCTAGAGATTGGTCTTGTTAAGGATGAAAAGGTCGGGCGGACACATCAGTGCCAGGCGAATCTTGACAATTATCTGACCCGGCAATGGAAAATACTGTTTAGTTTGGAAGACCTGCATAACGCAAAAACAATTGAAAACATTTTAAAAACCGGGAAAAAAGTAATGAGCATTGTTCTCTATGGAAGTACAGCCATTGGAAAAGATGGTGATCTAAGCGATTTCGACATTTTGGTGATTGCTGATACTGATTCTGAAGGAAAAAAGAAAATCCTGTCCCAAGCAATGGGAACGAAACGGGAAACCAATATCACAGTTTACACCCCCGCTGAATGGAGGAAAAAGGCAAGCATTCAAAAAGCATTTTATGAAACAGTAATAATCGATTCAATTACTCTGTATGGAGAAAAACCTGTGGTATTATGACTTCTTTGGATGACTGTTTCAGGAAAGGCATTTTAAGGAAATCACAGCCGAATATTGAAAAAGCAAAGGCATCTTTGGAACTTTCAAAAGAAAATGCCAATGATGCGGAAGTT
>JBFYLN010000023.1:0-2630 GCA_041305425.1 Microcaldota archaeon
AGGATCTTTGGATTCACCTCTTCCATCCGAGTAGGAGGGGATTTTCCCGTTGGATTTGCAGACGTTGTTATGATCGGGACATCGGAGGTTTCAGAAAGCTGGTGGGCAAAAGATGAATCAGGGATCCGGACACCAAGCTTTTCATTTGTCGTAACAGGAAGCTGGATCTTCGATTTCAGAAGGAAAGTAAATGGCCCTGGCAAATTCTTCCGAAGAACATGCATCTGCCAGTCATCCACTTCGCAATAGCGCTCGATCATCGGAATGTCTGACATGACAACTGACATGGGTTTTTCCGGGTCGCTTGATTTGATCTTGTGAACTTTGTCAACCACTTTTTGCGAAAACGCATTTCCCCCAAGACCATAAAGCGTATCGGTCGGATAAATCAGCACTCCTTCCTCGAGCACAACCTTTGCCGCTTTCTCGAGCGCATGAGCGAAATCGTATTTTGTTATGCCAATTATCTCGACCATAAGATATCATCGCTTCGATCATTCATTTTTTTATTATTTTAGCAGATCCTTCTTCACCCGCTCCACACCGAGCGCTTCGATGAGTTTCCCCATCTTCGGGCCTTTTGGCTTATTGATAAGTACGCCATAAAGCTCGGCAAAGAATACTTTCGGTTCGATCCCTTTTAATTTCGCGAATTCGAAAACCGCATTGTGGATTGCAAGAGAGTCCATTCCATTTTCAAGTTTAGACACAAAGTCAATCACATTCGCACTCGCGTTGTTTTTATCTGGAGCGTATGTAAATGCATAATCTTCAGGGACAAAACCGCGAGCAATCCAATCGAGGATGTACGGTTTCAAATACAGGACTCCTTCCTTATCGCCAGTCATCTGGGCGACTTTTTCCCAGTCTCCATATATCTGATAATAGAGAAGGACATCCAGGAATTGGGCTTTCCAATGAAGTTTATCAGTTGAAAGTTGGAAAGCAATGTAACTCTTTCTCTCATGCCGATTCAATGTTTCTGGATCCTTTGAAGCAAACGATGCTGCGAGCTGGAAATCATCCATTGTCTTGAGAAGATTTTGCGCAGTAGGATTGATATCCACATTTTCCTCAAGGTCCGGCTTCACCAGAATATATTTGATGATCTCTGGCGGTACGATCTTCACAAGATCCGATACTCCCATCCCGATTCCTTTTGATTTCGAGTATTTCTTTCCCTGGAAAAGAATAAACCCATATTTGAAAGGGATATGGTAGTCCCCTTTGATCAGTTCATTCGTAATCACTTTGCAAGTATCCTCAGATCCACCTTTTGTGTGGTGGTCCATGCCCGCGCCTTCGATACTCGTATGGAAAATCTGCTTCCAGGCAGGCCAGTGTAGTCTCCACGTGATTTTGTATTTGTGATCTGCAATAGCATTCTTTCCCTTGAATCCGCAGCCTTTTGTATATTTGACATCCTTATCGCAAACATATTCGTAATTCTCTCCATCGTGCGATAAAACGCGCGTGGTCGCGATTTTTCCGCACTTCTGGCAAATTGGCATAATGGGAGACCAATCTTTTTCGCGATTGCCGGCATTTGCCGGCAATGCGCCCCCATGCCCGCTTTTTTCCGCGGGCATGCGGGTTTCCTGTTTTCCGCTCGTCTCTTCAACAATCCGTTTTGCTTCTGCCTCGTTCAACAGATAGAATCTTGCCCATGAATCGAACTTCCCCTGGCTATAAAGGTCGTTCATGCGCATTATCGTCGCTTTTACTCCAAACATTTTCATCAGGCCTGTAACTTCTTCAAGAAAATGGTCTCCGAAGCTTGCGCTTTTCCCGGTCGGGTCTGGAACATCACTAAGAGGTTTCCCCAGGTGCGGCTCAAGCTGCGCCTTGTACGGTTCCATCGCAACAGGAACAGAATCGAATGCGTCGAGTATGTCTGCTAAAAAGTAGAATGTTACTTTCTTGCCTTGCGCTTCCAACTGCTTTCGGATCGCGTCGGGAAAAAGGAATTCACAAAGCGTTCCTAAGTGCGCTGGGCCTGAAGTTGTAATTCCGCTTGTAATTACATAAGGCTCCTTCTTCTCCTCAATCACCCGTTGTGCGAGCCACTCTGACCAATGCCGATGTTGAGTTTCCGACTGAGTATCTGATTGTGAGTTTTCCATAAAGAATAATAGAAAGAAAAGGGTTTTTTATCCGAGCGGTTTCGAAATCTATTCCGCTGGTTTCTTCCCAAGCGACCGAATCGCGCTCCAGAATGAGTATCCGTAGGGTAGAACTACAAGGTTTATGACCGAGGTTTGTAGAAGCCGTAATAATACAGAAAGCACCATGAAAAATACTACCACAAACAATGTAGCGATCCAGGAATTGACTAGACTATCTACTAATAATCGCGCTGCCATGTCTGTCAATGAAAGAAGGATCGATATCGGGAAGAACAGAACCGCGATAGCAATAACTGAAACTGCGAGAAATATGTCATACACTAAAACTCCAATAACATTTTTCTGAACAAGCGAAACCGATTCTTTTAGCGATTCGATCAGCCCGCGACCAGCTACAAGCAATTCCCAGAGCCAGAACTGGGTGAGTATGATGTAAAATAGGATAAAAACAAAATAATAGATGAATAACAGAACCATCAGGATCATGAATAAAATCTCATTCAC
>JBFYLN010000024.1:0-5354 GCA_041305425.1 Microcaldota archaeon
TAAAAAGATACGTAAAATTTGTGAGAGAATAGAAGATTAGAATCAGATCAAACGAGTTAAATAAAGAGAAATTAAAATGAAAATAAAAAAGAAAAATTATGCGATTGTTTTTGGTGTCACGCTAAGCACGACACCTGCAGCCACTGTTTGTCCCATGTCCCGAATTGCAAACCTTCCAAGCGGTGGGAAGTCTGAGAATTTCTCAATCACAATGTTCTTGAGAGGCTGTATCTTCACGATTGCGACATCACCAGTTTTGATAAAGTCTGGCTTTCCTGGGACCGCTTGCCCTGTCTTCGGATCTTTCTTCTCAAGTATCTCAACAACTCTGCCTGCAAATTGTGCAGTGTGGATGTGCAATACTGGTGTGTATCCGATCGAGATAGCTGTCGGGTGGTTCAGCACAACAATCTGAGCAGTGAAATCTGCCGCGACTGTTGGTGGATTGGTGCTCGGACCAAGCACATCTCCCCTCTTGATGTCTTTCTTGTCAACACCCTTGAGGTTGAAACCGACGTTGTCACCTGGAACTGCTTCAGTGAGTTCTTGGTGGTGCATTTCGATTTTCTTGACTTCACCTTTTGCACCTGATGGCATTACGACAACCGAATCGTTTGGTTTCATAATCCCCGTTTCAACTCTTCCGACTGGAACGGTTCCGTGACCAGTGATTGTGAAAACGTCCTGGATCGGTAATCTAAGTGGCTTGTCTCTCGGCTTTGATGGAACTACAAACGAATCCACAACCTCAAGCAATGTCGGGCCCGTGTACCATGGCATATTCGTTGATTTCTTTGTCAGGTTGTCACCATTATAACTTGAGCACGGGACGAATTTGATATTCTCCGTCTTATAACCAATCCCTTTCAGGAGCTTTTCAGCTTCTGCTTTTATCTTGTCGAATTCAGCCTGGCTGTAGTTCAAAGCATCCATCTTGTTCATGTTAACAGTTATCTGGCTGATACCCAGCACTTTTGCGAGGAACGCGTGCTCTTTTGTCTGTGGCTGGATCCCATCTTTAACTGAGATCATCAGGACTGCAGCATCTGCCTGGCTTGCACCAGTGATCATGTTCTTGACAAAGTCCCTGTGCCCGGGCGCATCAATGATCGTGCAGTAGTATTTTGGTGATTCGAATTCCCTGTGAGAGATATCGATCGTAACTCCTCTTTCTCGCTCTTCTTTCAACTCATCCATGACGAAAGCGAACTCGAATGTTGCTTTACCAACTTTCGCGGCTTCATCCTTGAGCTTATTAAGCACTTGCTCAGAAATCGCGCCTGTTTCATACAGGATCCTACCGACTGTTGTCGATTTACCAGAGTCAACGTGTCCGATAAATACCAGATTCAAATGTTCCTTCTTAGCCATACAACTCTACCTCCATAATTTCTTCTAGATGTTTTACCTTTAGAAAAAGGCTAATGTTTCATTTAATGAGAGATGTTTAAAAAGCTTTCTTTTATTGCCTGTGAAATTTAAATGGATACCGAAACTGGAAACCCAAAAAAAATTGGACACGATAAAATGGACCAGTAAAAACAGGAAAACTCTTTTTTTTAATTTGAGGTGAGAGGTTATAATAGTATTATAGGGAGCGATGGTACACCCGAAGGCTCCATCAACCCCCCCACTCTTCTAGCCCATACGGGCATAGTGGCTTAGGAAGGCAAGATTTATATACTATTTTTTTCTATCCGTAGATCCAAATACACAATGTTTGATTATTTCTCTCTTAGTGTCTTGGAACTGGAGGGAAAACATTTCGCGAAACAACACTTATTTTTAAATCTTTAGTTTTTCACTATATTGTATGGCATACGAAGGCTTCAAAAAGAAATCAACGGAGAAATCAAGTTCGAATATTAGTGCGGAAAAAGAAGGCGTTCCGATTTCGCTTTCTTCGAAAGGAGAAAAAAAATACAAATTCCAGGACAGTGGAAAGAAAGAAGATAATGTAATGGTTTTTGCGCTTATCGGAGCGCTTTTGTTTTTTATCGTGATCATTATCGGTGCGATACTGTTTTTTTTCCTTGGAAAAGCACCTGTACCGGTCATAGTTGGTAATATTACTAACGTAACTTCGAACATCACGAATGTTACAATCACTCAATGCGACGATTCATGCTTGTTGGCATTGGCATTATCAACAAATGATTTCGTAACGTGCAAAAACATTAGCGACGGATTGATAAAAACAAACTGCTTAACAAAATTTTCTAATCTTTCTCAGGACGCCTGTTTGGAACTAATTAACGGGTCTGCATTTATCTCCTGCATAAACTACCATGCCAAAACTAATAACGATACGTCAATTTGCCTCAAGCTCAATGGTCCTGATGCGACAACATGCTTGATTTCGATTGATCCATGTTATGCAAAAAATGGTAGCGAACAAAAGATATGCCTTGCGAACGAGAAGAACAGTGTAAATGCATGCAATAACGACAAAGAGTGCATCTTCAATTTCAGCATATCAAAAATGAATCCTGATTCCTGTTCCGCATTGGCAGATAATGCCGATATGTATGCGTGCCGGTCTTTAGCCACTGATGCTGATAAATGTTATGATCTTGCATTGCGATCCCAGCGCGACTTATGCTATGAGATTTATGCGATCCGGTCGAACAATCCGATTTTATGCACTCCGATCACACCTGATGGGCAATATGCACTCGAGTGCGCGACGCATTTTGCAGCAAAATTGAATAATTATAAACTCTGCGATGTTGTTGTTTTGAATAATCGATGGTCTTGTTATTCCAATTATTCTTTGAGTACTGCAAACATTTCAGGCTGCCAGGCAATCGACAAGCTTGCACCAACTGCCAGGTTCGCCTGCTTCAATGACTTTGCAAAAAAATTCGGCGATCCGTCAGTTTGCGGACAGATTGGCGATGAAGGTTTTGAAATCAGCTGCTATGTCGGATCGATGATGAACAACACGAAATTAGATGTTAGCAAATGCGGTGCAATCGATCCGGTTGTTTGGGAGAACAAATGCTTTACGCAATATGCTAAACTGAAAAATGATTCGTCATTCTGCAATTATATTGGAACTGAGAATGAAAAAATCAGCTGCATATCGACAGTCAAATGATGAAATAAAGTGTATGAGCAACTAGAACAGATGATAAGAAAATGACAAAAAATATAAAATTTTTTGTCAGATGTTGTAATTGAGAACAGCAGTTCGAAATTACAACACAATAAATGAAAAATAGGGTAAAAAGAATGATCTAAAAGAAGAACTTATTCCTCTTTCTCTTCTTCTTCAATTTTTTCTGCTGGCATGATTTCTTCTACTTTTTCGCTTTCAGTTTCCGTTTCCTGAGCGCTTTCCTTTTCCTCGTCCGGCTCATCCTGCTGCTCGAAATAGTTGATATCATATGTGAACTCATCATATGATTTTATTTTACCCTGGGCAAGCGAGATTTCCCGTGCTAGGATATAAAATATCAATGCGAGTGAACGTTTTCCCTTGTTGTTGATCGGGATCACGAAATCCACAAATTTTGTTTCATTGTCCGTATCGCACAAAGCAATGATAGGAACTCCATTTTTTGCTCCCTCTGCAATTGCTTCGCGTTCTCCCTTTGGATCACAAACAAAGAGCAATTTGGGCTCGCGGAACCCTTTATAGGTCATGTTGGTCATGGTTCCCGGGATAAATCTTCCTTTCAAGGTCGGTATTCCCGTAATAAGAGAGAATTTTGCTGCCGGATTTCCAGAATACACACGCGAAGCAACGACAAGCACTTCCTCAGTAGGATATTTCGCAATAAGCTTCGCAGCTTGCACCAAGCGTTCAGCGCTGATTCTAAGATCAAGGATGTATAGCCCATCGTCTCTTCGACGAAAGACAAACCTTTTCATATCATCGGTTTTTATCTTGGTTCCGATATGTACGCCTGCTTCCAAAAACAATTCCTGCTTCAATGGCATTCCCGTTTTTTCCATATTTTTCACCCATATTATTCATTTTTTTGTCATGACTTTCAGTGGGGCCACTGAGATATGTTCCCCTGACCGCGGATGTTTTTAGTCAGAGATTGAATTTCAGAGACTGTCCGGATATTCCGGGCCGCCTTCTCAGATAACTAGCACCCCAAGCTAGCAGGATACCAGGTTACCTCATGGCCCCGTAATTTAATAACAGATTGGGTGGAAGGGTTTTTATATCTTTAGAATAAACCTTGCTACAATTCTTCCGCAAGCGTCCTCTGTCCCGCCATATCGACTAGGTTCGCGTATTTAATCCCGATCCTATGGACATTAAGCGAATTCTCTTCGAGAAATTGCGAAATGAGCTTCCGTTCTTCCTCTTCGAAATCATCGTTATAGCTTTTTGGATTCCTGAATGAATTTGATTTCGTATGCTGCTTCATATCCTCGGTGACAAACGAGATTATAATTGTCCTGAAAGCTTTATTATTTGCCTTAAGCCATTCCTTATTGTCCTTCTCCATCTCCGCGATTTTCGAAAGCATTTCAAAGAGATTTCTCGTCTTGTTTTTCAGCGTGCCGATCCGGCTCACCTCTGACTGCTCCTCCGAACCATATCCGAGCAGCCCGGAATATTTTCCTTCTGCAAGAGAGATTAACCAAGCTCCAGTCTTTTTTCCAAACGCCTCCACGAGTACAACCTTATCTATCTTTTTCAATTCCCCGACTTTTTGCGCCCCAAGCTCGCGCAGTGCATTGGCAGTTTTTACGCCAATACCAATGACGTTTTGGAGGTCTGAATTCTCTATCAGATTCGCTTCACTTATTATATCCAGAGCGAGCAAACCGTCGGGCTTGGATTTTCCTGCAGCCATCTTAGCGCCCAGCATCGAAGGCGCGATCCCGACAGAGCACGTCAATCCGAGTTCTGAAAAAATCCAGAGCTTCAGCTTTTTTGCGATTTCGACTATTTCTCTATCATCTGATTCGATAAACCATTCGTCTATGGATGTCTGAATCGCTTTTTTGAAATTCGACTTAATGTGCTCATTGATTTTTGAGGATAGCTCTCCGTAATAATCATGGTCTACTGGGAGAAATACAGTATCTTGCGGTGCGCGCTGTTTCGCCTGAAAAATCGGCATTCCTGAGTGTACCCCATATTTTCTTCCTTCATAATTTACTGTACTAACCACGCCAGAATCTTTTGTCCTTCCGGAAAAAACACATACGATAATTACCTTGTTTTCTAGCTCAGGGTGCCGTAACTTCTCGGCCTGTGCAAAAAAATAATCAATATCCAGATGAATAAACATTGTTTACTACCAATAATAAAAAGCAAATATAAATATAGCTTGCGCTTGAAATACCTGTTAAGGGATTTATATGGCTGAAGATACTCTCGAAGT
>JBFYLN010000025.1:0-3683 GCA_041305425.1 Microcaldota archaeon
ATCGAGAATATGTAAGTGGAAAAAACGCTTATCTACGTGATATGTTGGTGTTTGAAAATGAAGGCCCTGGAAAAAATCAAAGAAACACTTCTGGTCCACAAAAAAGACCTAAGTGAAAACTTCAGGGTGAAACAAATAGGTATATTTGGATCGTATGTACATGGAGAGCAGAAAAAGAAAAGTGATATCGACATACTGGTCGAGTTTAGCGAACCGATTGGATTATTCCGTTTTATGGACCTCGAAGAACATCTCACAGATCTTCTTGGCGCTAAAGTAGATTTGGTTTCTAAAAAAGCACTTAAGCCCAGAATCGGTGCGCACATACTAAAAGAGGCAATTTACATATGATATGGAGTTGAGGCTATGGCACGTAGAAAAATACGCGAATTCAATGCAAAACAACTTATTGGAAAACATGTTGAAATCGATTTGAAATGCTGCCAGGTCAATCCTGAGACAGATATGGACAAGCTCGCAAAAGAAAACCCATGGCTCGAATCATCAAAGCTTGTCGTGAAGCCAGATATGCTTTTTGGGAAACGGGGAAAGAGCAACCTTGTTCTTCTTGATGCAAACTGGAATGGTGCTAAAAAGTTCGTGAAAGAAAAGATGAACCAAGAAGTCGAGATTTCAGGAGTTAAGGGGGCATTAACTCATTTCATAATTGAACAATTTGTCCCCCACAAAGAAGAGTATTATTTCTCCATTTCGCCAGAGCGCGATGAGGACGTTTTGTTGTTCTCGACCGCGGGCGGAATGGACATTGAAGCAAACTGGGATAAGGTTGTGAAAATTAGTGTGCCTGTCGGGGAAAAAGCTGACAAGAATAAGATTGAGAAAGCACTGACCGGAAAAATCCCTGCTGAACAAAAAGTAAAGGCAGCAGAAATATTCACAAGATTGCATTCTGCATTTGTAGATCTCGATCTTTCATTGCTCGAGATGAACCCGTTCACATTCGATTCAAATGGGAATTTTGTCCCACTCGATCTTCGCATGGAGATTGATGATTGTGCATCATTCAAGAATGAATCCAAATGGGGAGCGATCGAATTCCCGGAAGCGTTTGGCAGGAAGCCATATCCGGAAGAACAGTTTGTGAAAGACTTAGATTCAAAGACTGGCGCGTCGCTCAAATTGACGATCCTTAATCCAGAAGGAAGGATTTGGACCATGGTTGCTGGAGGCGGAGCATCAGTTATTTTTGCAGATACGGTTGTGGACCTTGGATACGCAAAAGAGCTCGCGAACTATGGAGAGTATAGCGGTGACCCGAATGAAGAAGAGACGTTCGCTTATGCAAAAACAATATTGGATTTGGCGACGCGAACAAACCACCCGAATGGAAAGGTCCTGATTATCGGGGGAGGAATCGCAAACTTTACCGATGTTGCGAACACGTTCAAAGGGATTGTCCGTGCGCTTCGCGAGTATAAAGACAAGCTAAAGAAAGAAAAGGTCAGCATTTTTGTCAGACGCGGAGGGCCGAACTACCAAACCGGATTGAAACTCATGCGCGAGCTTGGAAGCGAACTAGGGATCCCGATAGAGGTTTATGGACCGGAAACGAGCATGACATATGTTGTTCCTCTGGCAATTAAGAAATTGAATGGAGGGTGAAAGGAATGGTTGGAAACAGCAATAAAACTTATGAAATATTCACAAATAAAACCAAGGCATTTGTCTACAACCTGAAAGCAGGACCGATCCAACGCATGCTGGATTTCGACTTCCTCTGCAAACGTGAAATCCCAAGTGTCGCAGGGATAATCAATCCTGGAAGCTCAGGCTGGCACAAGGCATTTTTTGGAAAAAAGGAAATGATGATTCCGGTGTTTTCAAACGTTGCAGATGCAGCAGCCAAGGTTCCAGATGCGGATGTGATGGTTAATTTCGCTTCATTCCGCTCTGCATATGATTCATCAAAAGAAGCGCTCGAATCAAAATCGATCCGGACGGTTGCGATTATTGCTGAAGGAATGCCCGAGCGACAGACGCGCGAGCTTATCGCAATTGCGAAAAAGAAAAATAAATGGATAATCGGTCCTGCGACTGTTGGCGGAATTAAGTCCGGGTGTTTTAGAATCGGGAATACGGCTGGGACAATAGAGAATATTACTAATTGCAAACTCTATCGGCCAGGATGTGTTGGCTTAGTATCAAAATCAGGCGGTATGTCAAATGAGATGTATAATGTCATAGCGCAAAACAGCGACGGAGTGAATGAAGGGATAGCAATCGGCGGGGATGCTTATCCAGGCTCAACTCTTCTTGATCACCTTCTTAGGTTCGAAGCAAACCCGGACATCAAATTATTGGTTATTCTTGGCGAGCTTGGCGGAAAGTCAGAATACGATATCGCGGATGCTAAGAAGGCTGGAAAAATTACAAAGCCGCTAATTGCCTGGAGCATCGGAACGTGCGCGAAAGTCTTCCCAAGCGAAGTCCAATTCGGCCATGCGGGAGCGAAATCAGGAAAAGAAAAAGAAACAGCGGACGCGAAAAATAAGGCGATGAAAGAGGCGGGAATAATTGTTCCGCAATCTTTTGAAGGGCTTGGCGCATCGATAAAAGAGGAATTCGGGAAACTAAAGGCTGCAGGGAAAA
The DNA here is from genome assembly GCA_041305425.1 of Microcaldota archaeon. Classification (GTDB taxonomy): domain Archaea; phylum Micrarchaeota; class Micrarchaeia; order Anstonellales; family Bilamarchaeaceae; genus CAILMQ01. The sequence continues at coordinate 2,611 of JBFYLN010000025.1, forward strand.
TAACAGAAATAAAAGAACCAGAACTAGTGAAGATTCCACTGGACTATGCTGCAGCGCTCAAATCCGGCTCGGTCCGAAGAAGCGCAAATTTCATGTGCTCGATTTCCGATGACCGGGGAGAAGATGTTCTCTATGGCGGAGTTCCGCTTACTGAGATAATAGAAAACGACGGTTCGATTGGAGATGTGATATCGCTGCTTTGGTTCAAGCGGAAACTGCCAAAATACGCGACCAAATACATCGAATTGTGCATGATTGTTGCTGCAGACCATGGGCCATGTGTATCAGGGGCGCACAACGCGATCGTTGCATCACGTGCTGGCAAGGATGTTGTTTCCTCGCTCGCTTCCGGCCTTTTGACTATCGGACCGAGATTTGGTGGAGCGATCGACGATGCGGCACGCGATTTTAAGGCTGCTGCAGATTCAGGAATTACTCCAGAAGAGTTTGTGGAGGACATGAAAAAGAAAGCGATCCGGATTCCGGGAATCGGCCACAGGATCAAGTCAAGAGACAATCCGGATAAACGGGTGGAGTTCTTGAAAGCGTATTCGAAAAAACATTTCCCGAAAACAAAATATCTCGATTTTGCACTCGCTGTGGAAGCAGTGACGCTCGAGAAAGCGAATAATCTTATCCTGAATGTGGATGGCTGCATTGGAGTTACGTTTATGGACCTTTTATCCAGCTGCAATTCATTTTCTAAAGAAGAGCTAGACCAAATAGTCGATATCGGATACCTGAATGGATTGTTCGCCTTGTCACGCTCGATAGGTTTATTGGGCCATATCTACGACCAAAAGAGGCTGAAGACAGAACTTTATCGGCATCCGTGGGACGACGTAATGTTTTTGGAATAACCGATGGAGCTGGGGGGAAATAATTGCAGAAAACAACAATTATAAATTCCCCTCTCCATTATAATATTCTAGTTGTTTATGGGATCAATTCAAGAGAATAAATTGAAAGCAGTATTAATGCTGCAAGATGGAACCGTGCTTCATGGAGAAGGATTCGGAGCGCAAGCCACCTGCCAAGGGGAACTTGTCTTTAATACATCAATGACCGGATAC
>JBFYLN010000026.1:0-3446 GCA_041305425.1 Microcaldota archaeon
ATTTCGCTCAAAGAGGAACAGGATGTAGTTTATGTGGTTTCTTCGGATAAGGCATTGGTGAAAAATATCATCGACCGGAAAATGGTTAAGCCGATCAAGGAGGGTGCGACAACTGGAGTTACCGGAGTTCTCTTGACCAGGGGCGCACTCGAATCATTCCCGGTGATGACGATCTTGGCAGAAGCGGAACAGGATTATTTGGATCCGGGCGCCGCATCAAAAACGCTCAAAGTCCTCTCAGCAATGCTTGGAGTCCCAATCAATACCGCAGAACTCGATAAGGAAAACGCGACACTAATTAAATCATCAAGAGAAAAGATAATCAAATCCAAGATTTCGAAAAAAGGACCTGAAGGCGGAATGTACGGATAAAGCAGAAGATAAGGTCATGATTTAGTTTTAGTTAATTTTCTTTCAAAATCAGTCACTTATTCTTAAATACTAAAACGTGGCTATGATCGCCTTCCGTCGAGCAATAAATTATTTCTTGTTCGAAAAAAAATATTTTCGAAATTTCTCTCCCTATGTCCCAAGCTAAAGGAGTCATAGGACGACCCTCACCTATTGTATTTGACACTTCGATTATGATTGTGGCATTTTTTTTCATTACCTTTTTGATCTGCTTGTATATTCTTCCAATATCTTTCAAATATTTTGAGTAGCTCCCAATTTTTGTATAATTTGTAAATGGATCTTCCTTATCAAAGGATCTCATAAAGGGCGGAGAAGTTATGGAAAAGTCAAACTTTGGCAGTTTATAAGATCTGAGTTTTAGGGAATTACCATGAATAATTTTGCAGGGCTCTTTAATCCTGTCATTAATGTATTCATATTGACTTTCGTCATATTCTATCCCAAGAACTGTTCGCCCCAGTTGTTGGCCTACAAACAACGTTGTACCAAAACCAGCAAAAGGATCTAAGATCCTATCTCCTCTTTTTGTATATTTATGGATGAACATTTTAACAAATTCTTCTGTATACCTAATATTCGTATCTCCATTGAATTTAATTTTTTTCAGTTTGCTAGAAATTAAAAACCAGGAATTTTCCATATGTAATTCGTTCATGTTTACTAAATAAGGATATGTCATTTTAAGGTTCTCCTAAACTTAGACCATGACAATCCCGGATTGTCAGATGTGAACCGTATCAACGGATCACACGGGATTAGAAAGCGCAGATAAGGATTTGAGATCAGATCTGAGATCCTACGAAGGTAAGACCTCAGACCAGATCAGTATGCAGGGGGAAGGATTTTCAGTTACCGGTTTCCATTGTGTCAAATTTACCGGGAATGTTTGAACCTTCGTAGGCACTAAGCCAGCGGATATCCTAAATGACCATCCATCAAGGATCTTCGAGAAAGACGCGCCATGTCTTAAGTCCGCCGCGTTTTCCGGGCTCCGCCACACCTGCAAGAGATTAAATTTCTTATTCTCCCGTAATCTCTATAAAACCCTCGCTTTCTTTCCATCGAAATAAATTGTCTCTTCAAACCGCAAACCATACCCTTCGAAATACGCGCTCGGCTCGATTGCCATCGTAGCCCCATGCAGATGGTCCTTTGATTTTAGCCCCATACGGGGAAACTCGTGCACATCCAACCCGATCCCGTGCCCGATCGCGTGCGGGAGTTCTGGCAGTTTCGCTTTCTTGAATAATCGGGAAGTGAAACGGGCTAGCTCGCCGCCAGTACGAAGATTCGGAAATTCATCGATAATTTCGCCAAATATTTCTTGCAAAGCCAAATAGATCGCCTTCTCTTTCGCACCATCGACAAAATAACATCGCGTGAGATCTGAGCAATAATTCCCGAACTTCACCCCATAATCTATAAGGACCATGCGCTTTATTTTTACCGCTCCTGTCTGGTAATGCGGAAATGATGAGTTCCGGTCAGCGGCGATTATCGGGGCAAATGCAGGCTCCAAACCGCGTTCCAGTGTTTCGATCATCAATTGCTTTTTTATATCCGCTTCAGTCTTGCCTTTCTTTATTTCCAAAGATTGCAATATTTCTTTTGTAAGTTCTGCTGCCTTTTTTATCTTGTTTACTTCCACCTGAGTCTTCTGCATGCGGCTTTTTAGAAGGTCGATTGATACATCCTCGAGCTTGCAGAACTTCTTGAGCTTCTGTGTTACCCCGAAACGGACATTGAATCCATCCACCCCTACTTTCCGCCCTTTAAGGAGTTTTTTCAATTCTGGTAAAGGGTCAATATAGGGAATAACAACACCAGAAAACTGCTCTTTTGCCGCTTTCTGGTTCATACGCGGGACAATCAGGATTTGGGAATCTTTATCGACAAAGAGAAAGGAATGGTCGATATCCACGCCGGAAAAATGGAAGAAGTTCGAGTTGAAATGCTCATCCCGGTATAATAGGAGCGGTAGTTTCATGGAAATAGAATGGTATCCAATATTAAAATGCCTTGCGGTATGCCTTTGATTACCAAGTGCTTGATTATGCGCTAGTTATGCGCCGGTTATGCCTCGAGCGTATATGTTCCCTTTTCATCATCCATGACCAGTTTGATTGGTGAATTTGTTAATGGGAAAACGAATTCGACCTCTTCGCTGCGCAACAAGTGATTTCGGATAATCGAGATGTCCCCATCCGTCATGCTTGCATCGGTCTTGCAATTAACTTCCAATCGTAACAAATCACGGTTCATCTTGACCTTTAGTCGGACATTGCCTTCATCGATGCTCTTTTCAACATTGACCGGGTTCTTCGTCCTGCCAAGCATGAATGCGGCTAATCCCATGCATACAACCACAATCAATCCTGCGCACAGTTCCAGCCACATCGAAATCACACATACCCGATTTTTGTCCTTCCCCGAAGGCCGATTACCTTGACACGGGCTTTCTTGAGCCTGTCTTTGAGGGCAAGGTCATTGGTGGCGACCATCGAATGGTTCGCAACCGAATATTCAAAAACCCAGTCATCAACAGGTGCGCCCGAGCTGACGGATTTGACATTTTGTTTGCGAAAATCCAGAAGCTTTAGCGCGACGCGTGCTCCAGCGCCCGCTTTCCCAACCCTTTTTGCGAGCGCTTTCAGTTCGCCGACTACTTTTGATGAAACCACAATTTGAAATGGCTCTTCGATAAGATATTGCAATTCCCCGAAAATATCAACTTTGAATTGATAGGGGAGCAAAAGAAAATTGGTATCAATAACTACTTCTTTCATGTTGTATTATTAGGTAATAGGTAGATATAAATACATCACTAAAAAATGGAAAATACCTATAGTGTGACTAATAACGGTCGAAAGCGATGTTAAAAGGAATGTTTAAAAATGTTTTGGTACAAATACACTTTTATATAAGTTTGTAAACAACAAAAAAACAACAAGAACAATAGGTGGAATATATGAGTGAAGCAATGAAAACAAAGAAAACAACGAATGAGAATGGAACGGTCAAGAAGGCCCTTA
>JBFYLN010000027.1:0-6836 GCA_041305425.1 Microcaldota archaeon
TCTTCCGATCTGGAAAATGCTTATATTTTTTATTTCAGGCGCCTGCGAATCGAATGCAGATCCGCCTACCTGGATATTAAGCGCGATCGAATCAGCTGCCCCTTCAAAGCCCGCACCGGTCGCATAAATATAACCAGAATAATTCGTGATGTCCGCATCATTCGGGACGCTCACAAAAATCGTTTTTGGCAGGCACCTATTCGGGCCAATTGCCCCTAAAGGTGTAGTCCCGTTGACCCATGATCCTGGGGCAAACTGCGATGCCGTGAAATTCACAGATGAAAGCGAAGAGACCATGTTAGTGCATATCAGGAATGTCCTGAATGTAGTCGTATTCCTATTCATCGAAGCGCTGAATTCGCTCGGGATTATTATCAATGGCGGGCCTTTGAAAACCCCCTGGCCAACAGATATTTCGCCTGATACTGGGAGAGTAATATTCTGTGCATTGCCAAATCCGTCATCAGCGCTTATCTGCAGGGAGCCGGTATAATAATTCACAAGCGCATCTGTTGCTGAGCTAAACGTTATAGTTATCGTTCTTGATCCGCCGCTTGTTAATGCAAACGAGGATTCGCTAAGTGCAAAATCGACAATTCCCGCGTGGTTCCAATCCTTTGCGATATTGACATTAACCGTCTGGTTCCAGACATTCCTTATCGTGAAAGTGTCGGTGCGGGAAGCGTTCGTATTAAGGATCATGTTGATCGCTTCCTTGTCAACCGCGATTATATCCGTTCCGACCCTTACCTTGTCTCCTTCTGATATTACCCAGACATTGTGCTTTCCAGGTGTTGTCGGCAGGTTTCCGTAAACCTCAGGGCTTACTTGCGCAGCATAATCATTTCCGCTAACGCGCAATTTGATCGTCTTGTTACCGACGCTGCTGAAACCAGGCTCGATCCCATAAGGCATGCTTATGGAAATCAGCTTGCGTGCGCCAACCCCTTGTGAATATACAATCTCGACAGCTGACCCGACTTCCTTGACGACGTTTGCCCCTTCATTTTTTATCTTGCTTGTTCCTGCTGCAATTGTTTCAGACTGCGACAAGCTCATGAATACGAAAAGCGCAAGCAATGCAACCGAAAGGATCATCAAAAACTCAACCGAGGTCTGTGCCCGCATGAATGCCTTTCTCAGGGTAATAATATAAAGATAGAGGACACTCTACTTATTCCGAATAATCCAGCGCGAAATCGATTATCCTTCCTGTAAGCAAATCCCCGTTCTCATTAAACCGGTAAGGCTTTTCCGCTCCCCACATCAATGTGTTGTCCTTTATGCCAATCACCGTGAAATGGTTGATCGGATCGGATTCCGCAAACGGGACTCCTATGTAATCATCCCATGCATGGAATATTCTCGTGTCTGAAAAGTCGTATATCCGGAGCGGGCCCAGAGGGGCTCCTCGGGTAGGCAGCTGGTCGTTTTTGATAATCCAAATCGATTTTTCCGCATCCGAATTCGCAGGCCTGTTCGTCAGGCAGCTCCCGATCAATCCCTTTTCATTTGCTGCCCCAACCATGAGCACATATTTTCCCTTTCCCCGGTGTAAATCAAGCGTTTCCTTATAACCGACAACATCATCATACTCAGACATCATGATTATTTCGTATTTTTCCAAATCGATTTTTCCGCTCATCACATTCAGTGAATCCGCAACATCATAACTCCAGGAATATCCGGATTCCGAAACATGGTTCGAAAGCCATCCTGTCCACTCGTACTCGGATTCACTCATATTGTCCCGAAGCTGGATGAAGAGGATATCTTTCTTCACGATGAACTGGCTTGAAGAAAGCGGGCCGACAAATCCATTCAGGTCAATGCATTGTATTGCAACTGTATGCGTTCCTGAATCAAGCCCTTCTTTTATCGGGTAGTTGGCTATTTCGTTTTGGTTATCGAACGTGCCATCAGCAGAGTCCATATCAACAAAAGGAAGCGAGTCGATTTTTATTTCACATGACTTGATAGCCGAAAGGTCATCGCTCACAAACGCGTTGACAATTAGCTCATGATTTGTCAGGAGCCTTGGCCCAATGCTTATGTTCCCAACCACCGGGCCATTTGTATCATATGGGGTTCCGCCAACGATTATTTTCATCCTCACCTGGTCGCTTGCAACCGCTCCATCTGTATCCGTACCAATGAATCTGATATCTCCGACGTATATTCCCAGATTCGCATCAAATGGAACTCTCAAGGTGATCTGCCTTTCGATGCAAGTGTCAGGATTTATCGGGCCTAAGGGTGTGGTGCCGCTAAGCCAAAGCCCTGCATCCCCAGTTGGGGGAATGATCGAGGCAGAAGAAATTGTAGTCGATGAATCAGTGCAAACAAGGAACGAGCGCGTGGCATTTTGGTTTTGTGAAAGCGCGGCATCGAATGTTGAAGGAACCACCATGAGGCTTGGCCGTTTTCCATATGATTGCCTTGCGACTATGAGCGTGAGCGGGACTTTAAGCTGTTCTTCCACACTGCCATCCTGTGCACTGACAATCATTGTCCCGGAAAAAAACCCGAGCGCGTTCGAATTGGGAATCAGTGCAATATCAATATCCTGGCTTTGGCCAGGTTGGAGCGCGAATGAAGTTGGCCCCTGTGTCAGCAAAACATCTGCAATTGGCCAAACTTTATCCAAGCTCACATTGATTTCCTTATGCCAGATATTTGTCACTCTCAGTTGGGCGTTACGCGAACTGTTTGGCTCCATATTGATAACAAGTGAATTCTTATCCATCGAGAGCATCGCATATCCGATCCGCACCGCGTTTCCTTCTGAAACCACCCAGATCCACTGCCCACCTACACTTGCTGGCAATGTTCCACGCATCTCAAAAGATTCGATATCCACATAATCCGAACCCGCGACCCGGATCTTTATTGACTTGTTTGCGATAAAACTTTCTTGCGGCTCAAAGCCTTCAGGAATAGTGATATACACTTGTTTTTTCGCACCTGTTCCTTGCGCATACACTTCTTTAGCAGCCGCACCAAGGTCATTAACGGTGTTTTGCGCTTCCCCGCGTATTTTTGTTTGTTTCAAATTGATGTCTGAGCTTTGCGATATTATGATCGCCCCAAGAAGGACTATTAGCGTGATGGCAAGCAATAGCAGAAACTCGACACTCAACTGGCCAGACCTACAATGTGTTGCCATAGCTTCACCCTGGCCCTCCTGTTGCTGGCGCAATTGTCGATCCAAGCAACGCGTTATCAAGCACCCGGATCGCTATTCCGGTCCCATTTTCATTTAGCGAGTTTGGCGAAACAATTCCAAAAAATGCGATCCTGCCTTCTTCACCTAAAGCAAAATTCCCTATTGGATTCCCATTGCGGACAAGTGCGCCGAGTGCAATTCCTGACCCGAAATTAGTGATCGAAACCATATCAATCGGTTCTGATGCAATGGTGAATACTACTGGCGTATATGGCCCGGTAATATAGGAATTGTTTGTCATGATTCTGATTTCATTTTCTTCTGATATATTGCCCAAATCATTTACCAAACCAAGATCCTTTGGGCCTGCAATAACTGCGTTCCCAAGAAGAATAATTGTTCCTCCTTGCCCCATGAAACGGTTTGCAATTGTCTGCTGCCCGGTTCCCAGTGTCCAGTCAGCAAATGCTATTGTTGAATAATACTTAAGGTCTGAACCGACTGGAGCGGAATTGGCAGTGAACACATCAACATCATAAGCGAAATTCTCCTGGGATTTCTGGGCGCTTATCCAGTTGAGCCAACTTGTTTCAGATTGCGAAAGCGCGCTGTCTTTCTTTATGAAAAGAATCGCTTTCATGACAACGAACTCCACTGTTTCTGTTTCTCCCCAATTGCCCATGTTATCCAGACAAAGCATCTGCACTTCATGCCTTCCCTTGCCCAGGCCTTGATTGAATTTGAAATTTACTCCTTCGCGAACCGAGTCGTATCCTCCATCCGATGCGTTCATCACAGTCCAGTTACCTGAATTATCCAGCATGATTTTGCATTCTTTTATTTTGCTGCTTCCACTTACATTTTCATGGCTTGAATCATCAGCAACTGCTGCGATCACGATCGGTTCTTTAGTATATGGTTTCTTCGGATAAATCGTTACGTTTTTCAATTTCGGGCCAATTATATCTGGAATTTCTGGAAGGACATTCACAATCATATCAATCGTTTCGTGCGCGCCACTACTTCCATTTCCCAATACATCCAATGATCCGGAATAGGTCCCTTCACTTGCACCTGAGGGAACACTGATTGTGATCATTTTGCTTTTGCAAGTATCAGCATCAATTTTTCCTAAAAAATAATTTCCATTTAGCCATATGCCTGGTATCCCATCACTTGCTTTCATATCAACTGACGCCAGGCTTGTCTGGCTGTTTGTGCACAATTCGATATTCACATTTACTGAAGTTCCTTTTTGCATGCTCACATTTATGCGTTGCGGAATGGCAACAAGCTGTGGCGTGACCTGCGTTCCGTATCCAATTGCTTCTGCCATGATTGGCAAATCAATTGTTTCGGTCCGGTTTCCGTCAGTTGCATGAACCCGGATGTAACCAGAATAGAATCCATTTGCTTCATCAGCTGCAGAAAATGAAACTGATACTCCTTCTTTTTCTCCAGGGTTCAAATGAATATTTTGCGTGCTAAGGCTAATTGCCACCAGATCATTGGCCCATACCTTAGTTATCTGAATTGAAATCGGACTGTCCCATTCTGATCTAACGGAAAAGCCATTTAGGGTTGTGCTATTTTTTGACAATAGGACATTAAGCGACTCCTTATCCAGAACAATCATCGCGTCTCCAATAAGCACACGATCGCCTTCAGAAATCACCCAGACATCTTTGAGCCCGCTCGCTTGCGGCAGGTTACCATGAACATCGAACTCTGTCGTTTCAAGGTAATCGCTGCCAAGTGCGCGAATGTTTATGCCTCGATCGCGGACAAATGAATATTCCGGCTCATAACTTTCCGGAATTGTAATCTGCACCTGCTTCTTTGCGCCATCGCCTTGCGAATACACCTCATGCGCTGCTGCATTCAATGCCCGCACAGCACTCATGGCTTCTGTCCGGATTTTTGAGCGCGATACGTCTGTGCTTTCATTTTGTATGAGTGTGAGGAAGATGATTACGACGAGAAGGGCAGCACCTAAAATAATTAGATATTCAAGCGAAGTCTGTGCACGCGCAGTACTGCATTCATTTCTTCGCGCTTCCATGTTTTTGTTTCGCTTAAACGCTTTATCAATCAATGGCAATAGGGTCATCTCCTTTCACTTCGATCCCTTTCTTGGTTATCTCGAATTTGTAGAGCCCTGTTGCATGCGAGGTATCCCTCATCTTTGCGATTTCGATTATCCGTAGAATCTTTGTTCCCTTGCGTATCATGTAGATGTCGATTATTCCGTCTGTTAGGAATGCTGTTTTTCCCGGCGGCCCTGAATTAGGCGTGATTGGCTCATCCGATGTAACAAGTACAGTGCAGTTTAAGCTGCGCAACATTTCGAACAATCCAAGCACCGATCGGTTCGCCTCGTATTCGTTCTCGAACAAAAGCATATACGCGCTCAAAGAATCGATGACGAGCCGTTTCGTTTTGTTCGATTCGATCATATCCCGGATCGATCCGCCGCCGCTTGCGATTATATCCTTCACTTCGTGCGGCTCGTAGCGCGCGAATGTGAACTTCTTCTTTTCCTCAAGCTCCTCGAAATCCCAACCGAATATGGTGGCCTGTTTGAGTATCGCTTCTTTGGATTCGTTGAAGGAAATGTACACTCCGGGTTCGTCATATTTTGTGATCCCTGCGTAAATGTACTGCAATGCGAAGATCGTCTTTCCTACTCCTGAGGCTCCCCTTACTACTATGGAATTGTTCTTTTCCAGCCCCCCTTCTATCATCTGGTCAAGGCCGGTTATCCCGCTCTTCACGCGCTCGATTGAATTCTTCGACCCATCGGATGATGGCTTCTTCTCTTCTTTACCCATGATTAGGATATCGCCTGCAGTATTAATAAAATATTACTGTCCATGGATGCGGCCTGGTATTGGTCCATTTATTAATTCCTTTTGCACCCATAATAATTTAATGGAAAATTCATGCCAGCGTTGCGGAAAATGCTGCACCAGCTTCGGAGTATTGGTTACACCATTTGACGTGCAAAGGATAGCGAAAGCAACTGGAAAAAAGCCGGAAGAATTCGTTACAACATTACCCGAACCTCCTTCGCGCGAGCGGGAGGAGCCGGTTATTCTGATTGATGGAGAACGTAGTTTGCTGGTTTTAAAGTGGATTAAGGGAAGAGGACAAGACTGCTGGTTCTATACTACACAAGGTTGCGCGATCTATGAAAACAGGCCTATGCTTTGTCGGACTTACCCGTTCAAGAAAAAAGAACGAAAACTAATTGATATGAAATCGCGAGCGTGCCCTTGTGGTTGGATGCCGGATAAGAGCGGGATGAAAGAATATGAGGAAGCGATTGCAGAATACGAAAAGGAACTGAAGGCATACAAAAAAATCGCAGACGAGTGGAACCGCCTTGGAGGCGGAACGCTCAAGGAATTTCTGAGTAAATGGTCAGGTAATAGGAATGACCAAAAACATAAAATTTTTGGTCAGCTACAATCGAAATTGCTCGGCAATTTCGGTGCACAGGATTGCTTTGCAATCCTGTTGTTGTAATGGAGATGTCGCGATTCGAAAAGAATCGCGAGCATGCTCGGAATCGAATCGTCGATTCCGACAACCGCAGTTCGAAATTACAATACAATAAAAAATGATTGCGGGATAGGACAGCAGCCCTTCACAATAAGAATCGTTAAAA